>JAJYOS010000031.1 GCA_021796055.1 Bacteroidota bacterium | reverse complement strand
AATGTCTTCATGATATTGTGCCGTAGGTCCATCAATAGACTCGAGAAATAATCCATGTTCCGACAGGGGCTTGTTCGTTCCAGTAAATTCGAATAGAAGCGTGCAACAATCAGTCCGATTTCGACGCGACATTCCTCCCTTTTCTGCCATTCTGAGAAAGGATTTCGCCTGCACCGCGCGAAGGTTTCACAAAATAATAAAAGGGCTTTTATCAATCCGATAATGGGAACCCCAGATTTGACCTTCATATCGGCGCGGATGCGAAGATTTTGCCCTCTCTGATTCCCGTCCGGTTGGCACCGTTTGTGAACCGCTTATAAGTATTCAAACAAAGAGATGTAGGTCATGGGTCGAAAAACTTCGCGTTTTCTTTATTTTCCCGTCTTCTCGGTTTTGATTTTGTTCGTTGCCGGCACGTTGCGGGCTCAGACTCTGGATCAGCGGGTCGATTCCCTCCTCGCAAAGATGACGCTTGACGAAAAAATCCTCCAGCTCCACGGCCAGGGAGGGTTCAACACGGCGGACAACATAAGGCTCCGCATACCCGGTTTTCAATTGTACGACGGCCCGCATGGCGTCAGGTACGGTAATGCGACGAGCTTCCCGGTAAGTATCGGGATGGCGGCGACGTGGGATGTCGATCTTATCAGGGAGGTCGGCGTCGCGCTCGGACAGGAGTTTCGCGGCAAAGGATTTCACCAGATGCTCGGTCCATCCATGGACATCTGTCGTGATCCGCGATACGGCAGGAGCCCTGAAAGCGGCGGTGAAGATTCATATCTCTGCGCCCGGATAACGACGTCGCTCATCAAGGGCGTCCAGAGCACGGGATGCATCGCGACCGCGAAGCATTACAATGCCAACGGAAAAGAGGACAACCGCACGAACAATAACATCTCGATCAGCCAGAGAATGCTCATGGAGGAGTACGGACTTAATTTCAGGACCGCCGTTCAGGAAGGCGGGGTGATGTGCGTTATGAATGCATACAACCTCATCAACGGACAGAAGTGCGCCGAGAACTACAATCTGCTCACCGGCATATTGAGAGACCAATGGGGCTTTCCGTTTTACGTAATCTCAGACTGGGGTTCCATATGGAACACGGCAAACACGGTGAACGCCGGCTGCACGATAGACATGGGAGATACTCAGTACCAGGACAATCTTCTTAACGCGGTGAACGCCGGATCGGTCAGTGTCGCGACGATCGACAACGCGGTCAGAGACGAACTGAAGACTAAGGCGCTTGCCGGTATGTTGGATTATTACCTGCCCGGCAATCCCGGCGACGTGAACAGCGTCGGGCATCAACAACTCTGTCTTCAGGCAGGAAGAGAGAGCCTCGTCCTGCTGAAGAACGATGGCAGCATCCTTCCGCTCGACAAAGACTCTGTCACGACCGTTGCGGTAATCGGGCCGAGCGCTGCGGTTTGTCAGACCGATGCGTCGGGGAGCAGCTGGGTTACACCGTTCTATTCGGTGTCACCGCTTCAGGGAATACAGAACAAGATCGGTTCCTCGAAAGTGGTTTACGCGAAAGGATGCGACATCAACAGCAGCGACACGACGGGATTTGCCGCGGCACTGAGCGCAGCTGCCGCCGCAGACTATATTATCTATGTCGGCGGGCTTGACGGCACCCAGGAAGGTGAAGGCTTTGATCGCGTCGGCGGTTCCATCAATCTTCCCGGCGAGCAGGAGACACTAATAAACCGGCTCGCCTCGGTCAACAGGAACCTCGTCTGTGTCATCGAGAGCGGCGGAATCTGCGGAGTTGACGGTTGTATCGGGAGCATGAGGGGACTGATTTACGGGTTCTATCCGGGACAGGAAGGGGGCAACGCGATCGCGGACGTCATATTCGGAGATTATAACCCGGAAGGGAAACTGCCGGTTACGATGCCGAAATCTGATTCGCAGCTTCCACCGTACACTCTCAGCTACGATAACGAGTACGGCGCCGGCTACCGCTGGTTTGACCAGATGGGATACATTCCCGAGTTCGCGTTCGGCTTCGGCCTAAGCTATACGACATTCAGCTACGGCAACATCGTGGTCACTCCTTCTTCCGTCGCGGCCGGACAAAACATCACGGTCAGCGTCGACATCACAAACACGGGATCACGTGCGGGAGACGAAGTGGCCGAGCTCTACCTGTCCCACACGTCATCCGTCGGCCTCTGGATGCCGGTGAAACAGCTGGAAGGGTTCAAGCGCGTCACGCTTAATCCCGGCGAAATGAAGACGGTAACGTTTACGCTGACCAACGACAACCTCTATTACTACGATACAACTTCCTCATCCTATAAAGTCGATCCGGGGAAATATACTGTAAAGGTCGGCGGGTCTTCCGACAGCCTTCCGATGAGCGGGAGCTTCGACATAACATCAGCTCCGCCCAAACCGGATCTGGTCATCACGAACATAAAGTGGTTCCCTCGTTTCCCGGTCAAGGGCGACAAAGTGGTTTTCCTCGCGATGGTGAAAAACCAGGGAACCGGGCCGAGCCCCTCCGGCGCAGCGGAGAAAGTGAATTTCTACGTAGACGGGAATGAAGTGAGCCGGGCAGTGACGTCTAAAGAATCCATTCCTGCCGGCGGGATGGCGCTTGTCTGTGCCGATACAGGAGTCGGCAGCGCAATCAACTCCTGGAACGCCGACCAAATCGGAAATTTCGCCGTTAAGGCGGTCGTCAATGCCGACAACTCAATCGACGAGTTAATCAATGATGACAATACTTGCGAGGATACCGTTGCTGTAATTCCCAAACCCCCGGTCAATCTGGCGCTCCTAAAAACGGCGACGGCATCATCGGTCGAATCCAACAGCTATCCGCCAAGTTACGCCGTCGACGGAAATCTTGGGACAAGATGGTCTTCTCAATTTGCCGACCCGCAATGGCTCAAAGTTGACCTTGGAGGAGTATACAACATCGATCATGTCACTATCTCATGGGAGGCCGCATACGCGACAGAATATGAAGTGCTCGTATCCGAAGACGGTACGAACTGGCAGGTCGCGCAGCACGTGACGAACGGGACCGGAGGGTTGAGTGTCCTTCCAGTCTCGCTCACCGGGAGATATGTCACAGTGTATGGATTACACAGGGCGACGCAATACGGCTATTCAATTTACGAGCTGGGCGTATACTCTCTTGACAGCACCACCGGAGTGACCGAATCCGTCGAAACTCCCGACAGGTATTTGCTTGATGATAATTTTCCCAATCCGTTCAACCCGACTACTACTATCAGCTATCGACTCCCGATTGCGGGCCACGTGGTTCTCGATGTCTACGATGTGCTCGGGAGGAAAGTGTTCACTCTTGTCGATGGGAGGGAAAATGCCGGCTGCTACAGCGTAAAGTTCGACGGCAGCAAGTTGGCCAGCGGAGTCTACTTCTACAGATTGACATCCGGCGGATACTCGTCTGTGAAAAAGATGCTGATGTTGAAGTGACAGCTCCGGTTCTCTGGAAAGCTGACGCAGTCACTTGCTCCTTATGGGCTGTCCGGGGAGTGAAATCACGCAGATTTCGGCCGTTCAATAATCGATGAGGTGTGCGATGAACCCGATGTTCGAAACAGTACAAGGAAGTCTATCGCGCTGGTCTCTTTCCGGTGCGCTCGTGGTATCCTTGCTCGTCCCGCTCTACGGTCAGGAGAAGCGTCCGGAGGAGGCTGAAGTTTACACTACCGCCGGTTCCACCGGTCAACTGATGGCAAACGAGGGTTTCCGCGCTTTTGAAACGCTGGCTCAGCCCGACGAAAATTATCCGACGGTCATGCTTGACATGACGAGGACTTTCCAGACGGTGGAAGGTTTCGGCGGAGCCTTCACCGACGCCGCCGCATCGGTTTTCGCAAGCCTGCCTGAAAAATCTCAGCAGGAATTCCTCAGAGCCTGCTTCGACCCTGTCCATGGAAGCGGATACACATTATGCCGCACCACCATCAACAGCTGCGACTACTCCGATTCGATGTACACTTATGACGACATCGAAGGCGACGCGGATCTGACGCACTTCACGATAGCGCATGAACTAAGATACCGTATCCCGTTGATCAGAAGGGCGGAGGAAATTGCCGGGGGCGGGGGACACTTGCGTCTGTTCGCTTCTCCGTGGAGTCCTCCTGCATGGATGAAGACTAACGGAGACATGTTGCACGGCGGCAAGTTGAAGCCTCAATATTTCCAAACGTGGGCGGATTATTTTGTCAAATATATCAAAGCTTACGCGGGTGAAGGGATCCCGATCTGGGGAGTGACCGTTCAAAACGAGCCGATGGCAGTTCAAGTCTGGGAGTCGTGCGTATACACTGCCGGTGAAGAGAAAAATTTCGTGCGGGACTTCATGGGGCCGACGTTCAGGAAGGATGGCCTCGGTGATGTGAAAATCATGATATGGGATCACAACCGCGGGATCATGTATCAAAGAGCCCAGGCCGCGTACGAAGATCCGGAGTCTTCAAAATATATTTGGGGAACAGCCTTTCATTGGTATGTCGGTGAGCATTTCGAAAACGTCCGGATGGTCCACGACGCGTTTCCCGACAAGAAACTTCTTTTCACCGAAGGAAGCACAGGCGGGTCGTGGGCGTCCGCGTACCGGCTTGCAAGGAACGTCATAAACGACCTGAATAACTGGGCGAATGGCTGGGTGTTCTGGAACCTCCTTCTCGATCATAGCGGCGGTCCTAGGCACGCGGGCGGTCTTGAAGGGTCTAACATAATCTCAGTCGATTCGACCGGGAGCAATGTCGTTTTCAATCCTCCTTTCTATGTGTTCGAGCAGTTCTCGAGATTCATAAGACCCGGTGCAAGACGGATCGCCTGCACTTCAAATGATGATGACATCCTGGCCACCGCATTCCTCAATCCTGGCGGGAAGATCGCGGCCGTAATTTTCAACACGAAGAGTTGTGACAAAATTTTCCAGTTGTGGATCGATGGGAAGGTTTTGAAAAAGACGATTCCCGCCGACGGTGTCGTGTCGATCGTGTTTTGAAAAACTGTATTTGCGCAAACAAGTTGTCGACCGGCTAAATGCCGCGCGGCTTCTTTTATTATTGTAATAACGGTTGTTTTATCAATCCGATAAAGAGGCGCTTTTGCCCGGAAGCAAACAAGATTGAAAACCGCCAGTACGATTCAATATTGCGGCCCGGTTGCGGCACCGTTTATGAAGATAATGAAGAACAAATGCGAGCCATAATTGTCTGCTAATTTTACGCTTCTCGACAGCATTGTGATGCTTTCATACCTGGTGATCGTCGTCGCCATGGGATTTTACTATTCCGGCAAGAAGGAGCAGAGTTTTAACGATTATTTCCTGGCAGGCAAGAAAGTCGGCTGGTTCGCGGTAGGAATGTCGATCTTCGCGACAAACATTTCGAGCGAGCATTTCATAGGTCTGGCCGGAGCGGGCGCCACACGGGGACTTGCAGTAGGCCAGTTCGAACTGATGGCCATCTTCATTTTGATTCTCCTCGGCTGGGTCGTTGCTCCCATTTACATCCGATCGGGAGTCGTGACCACGCCTGAATTCCTCGAAAAGAAATTCGACAAGTCGCTGCGAAAGCCTTTTGCCGCGGTTTCTATAATCATATATGTATTTACAAAAATAACCGTGAGCCTCTTTGCCGGGGGGATACTCTTTTACAAACTGTTCGGACTGAACATCTATACTTCGGCTGTCATAATAGTACTCTTCACCGGTTTATACGCGATACTCGGCGGAGCGAACGCCGTCATCCGGACGGGCGTCTTTCAGGGTGTTGTCCTGATTATAGGTGCCGTTTTGCTGACCGCTTTCGGTTTGATCGCGGTCGGCGGCTTCTCCGGTTTGGAGCAGAAGCTTCCGCCGGATTTCTTTCACATGTTCAAGCCGGCCACCGATCCCGACTACCCATGGACCGGGGTTCTTTTCGGCGCTCCTATAATAGCTTTCTGGTATTGGCTTACGGACCAGTATTTCATACAGAAGGTCCTGTCGGCCAAAAGCGTGAACGATGCGAGGAGGGGATCTCTATTTGCGGCCTCGTTGAAGGTCCTTCCGCTTTTTGTGCTTGTGCTGCCCGGCCTTCTGGCGGCGGCGATTTTTCCCGGATTAAGCGGCGACCAGACTTATCCGACATTGCTCGCGAGCAACCTTCTTCCAAGCGGCATCAAGGGGATGGTTGTCGCCGGGTTGTTGGCGGCGATAATGTCATCGTTGGCAAGCATTTTCAACGCTACGGCAATACTGATAACGAACGATTTCTACAGGCCAAAGCACGCCGATGCCACGGACCGGGAGCTCGTCCTTGTCGGTCGGCTCACGACTACCGTGACAGTTGTCGTTGCGATATTGAGCATACCCCTCATCAAGCTGATCAGTTCCCAGATTTATCTGTTTCTCCAAAGCATACAAGGCTACGTGAGTCCGCCGATTGCGGCTGTTTTCCTCTTCGCGTTCCTGTCGAAGGGAAAGGGAAACGCCAGGGCGGCTATCTGGACGCTCATCGTCGGTGAGGTGATAGGCGGGTTCAGGCTCGTCTCCGAAATGCTTGTCCGGTCCGGGTCGGTTAACGGTGCGCTCCTGCAGTCCATGGTAAATATAAATTTCCTGCATTTCTCGATTTTTCTTTTTCTGTTGAGTTCCGTCCTCTTCGTTTCCTTAAGCTTCCTCTTTGGGAGGAACGCTGCGCGTGAACAACGCGAGAAGGGATTCGGCATATCCGGAACTCTCGATAGCCTGGAGGTCAGCTCGACCGGCGATACCGCCGTCAGTGCCTACAGGATAAATACGTTGTTGTCAGTTGTCATCCTTTTAGTCGTGGCAGGATTATGGAGTATCTGGTTCTAAGCAATGCGGTTTGTGTCCCGAGTGATGGCGCAGGCCGTGATCAAATAACAATCCAAAAAGGGAGATGATCGTTTGAAAAAGATCGTGTTACCAGTTCTGCTTGCGGTCCTATCCTGGTCTTCCGCGCTCTATGCACAGGAAGCCATGATCGACAGCTTAAGCAGTATCGCAACGGACTCGAACTTCGTCTGGGTTGCGAACGTCGAGGGGGGCGCCAGCACATTTGCCTGGTCGCAGGATGCGGCCGACAAGCCGGCGGGATTTGTTGCTTCGCTCGACGTGAAGACGAAGATCGATTCTCTTCATCCGTGGGGAAGCTTCGCTCAGCTGATCTATAGACTGCCTACCGGGCACTACATGGACTTCAGCTCGAGCGACACGCTCAGGCTGTGGGTCAAAGTGGTGAAAGCTCCTTTGTTCCCGCAATATATGTCGTTCAGAATCCAACTCGTGGATCAGGATGCCGCGGGCGATCCGTTAGAGACCTACATCTATCAGAACGATACACTGCTCGATAAAACGGGCGGTTGGTACCAGCTGAAGGTCCCGTTGCATGAAATCAACTCACAGGGAGGCACGGTTGCTCCCGGTGACAGTGGTTTTGTCGAAGCCCCGTATAATTGGGGAGGCTTTACCTGGAACAACCATAAGCTGGATGTCGCGAAAATTGTCGGGTGGAACATCGTAATGGTTACGACAACAACTTCGTTGAATCCAAATCCACCGGCCGGCGACGCAAACGTCCCGCTGGATTCAATCGAGGTTAAGTACGCGGGATTTGACAGGACAGGTAACAAGCCCGTTCCCTTCGTTATCTTCAACGGTATAGCGGTACCGAGTAATCTTGGAGCCGCCTGGACCTGGGGAGGTGCCACGGTAGCTCAAGAGAACAAGAACGGACCGTTTCCCAACACAAATTCCCTGCACTGGGTCATGGGCGACCAGTGGGGAAACGGCTGGAATGGATGGGGATACAATGTGACTCCGCCATTCAATCTTTCGGGTGGATGGCCGGTTGACAGTCTGAAATTCTACATGAAGGCCGACACGGGCGTCGACTCCTTGCGCGTTCAGTTCGAGGACGGGAACGCAAAAGTAGGGTACGTTTTCAATGTTATCCAGGACACTTTGTGGCATCAGTATGTCATTGCGTTGCGCGATATCGTGACCAGGGAAGATAACCCGCTTTATGCCGGTAATTTCGACCCGTCCAAGATCGCGGTCTGGCAGATAATGTCACAAGCCGACGGTAAAGCAGGGAAGAATGTCTGGTTGTCAGATGTCTGGACCGGGAATCCCCCGCATCCGGTGCCGCCCATCGCACCTACCGGAGTGGCCGTAGTCAAGACAGCGAACTATTCCAACATAATCAGCTGGAGCGATGTCCCCGGCCAAAGCGGTGAGACGTATAATGTATATTTTTCCACATCTCCAATAACTAACATCGATTCGGCCGATGTGGCAGGCACCGGCGTAGCGCACGGGACCGATTCGTACACCCACGTTCTGACCGCGCCTCTTACCGATCAGTCGGTTACCTACTACTATGCCGTGGCCTGCAGGAGCAGCGACGGTTTGCTTGGCACGCCGGCGATTTACAACACGGCGATAACGAACACGGCCAAAGGCGTATCTGTTGTGTCTCCGCTCTGGAAGCTCGGCTCTCAGTTCAATTTTAAAGCAGATGGCGATCTTAGCGAGTGGAAGAACGCCGGCATCAAGCCGTTCAAGCTGTACGTAAGCGATGGAAGCGGGACGAAAGTCACCGGCGCGATTATTCCCAGCGATACCGTCAGCTCAGGCGACATCTACGTTGCTACTGACCAGAATTACCTCTACGTGGCTGGCCACATCAACACAAACAATATCGTCTTCACTTCCACGCAGTCGTCCTGGCTGAATACTTCGACTGACCTCTTCCTCGGGCTTTACAACTATCATGGGATGCCTCATAGCGCACTCGAGGGTGGAGCAGAGCCTGATTATCATTTCAGGTTTGCCGAAGATCGCGTCATAATAGATAACAAAGGGACCGATTCCCTGGTTGTCCCCGGTTCAGACTACTACTGGGGTCAGAGACTGGTACCGGATCCGCTTGACGGCTACAATTTCGAAGCCCGGATTTCGTGGACTGATATTGCACACAAACGCAACGGCGGCTACAGCGGAACAGACAGCGTCTTTGTTCCTCATGTCGGAGCGAGAATACCGTTCGACGTCGAGTTAAACAGCGCCAGCCCGGGTAAGACATCAAGAGACGGGCAGCTCGATTATTCGCCGATCGCAGACGGGAATTCGTACGCGAACGTCGCGGTCTGGTCGTATACCTGGATCGGTGATAAGATGGTCCTCGGGGTGAAATCGAATGTCCAAACTCCGTCGACGTATGAATTGTCCCAGAATTATCCCAATCCGTTCAACCCGACGACTACTATCAGGTATTCGATTATGAAACCCGGTCTGGTAACCCTGACCGTTTATAACGTTCTCGGTCAAAGGGTCGAGACTCTTGTCGACCGTTTCCAGAGCGCAGGAAGCTACGTCGTAACATTTGATGCTTCCAGGTATGCAACCGGAGTGTATTTCTACCAGGTAAGGTCCGGTTCGTTCCAGAGCGTCAAGAAAATGATGTTGATTAAGTAAACTCACTGAGCAATGGTCCATCCCGCAGAGCCGGGATGGACCGGCTCTTTTTTTGATCCGGAGTTATTTTGATCGTTTGTACTCTCTACCACTCGGGGAAATGACTATGTGTAATTGTGACAAACCCAGTATGACGGACCTGAATAAATCCGCTGTTAATCTGCGGCGATTGCTGCTCGTCCCGGTCGTGTTGATGGTGCTGACCGGCATTTCCTTTGCGGGCACGACGGGAAAGCTGGCAGGTAAGATTACTGATTCCCAGACGGGAGAGCCGCTTGTCGGCGCCAACGTATTGATACAGGGAACCAGCATGGGAGCGGCTACCGACCTCGACGGTTACTACTACGTCGATTACATTCCCCCGGGGGATTATTCCGTGTCGATCAGCGCGGTCGGATATCAGAAGGTCGTCGTAAAAGATGTGCCGATAAAGATTGATCTCACTTTCACGCTGAATATGAAGATGGACCCGCAGGCGGTAAGTACACAGGAGGTCGTCGTCACCGCGAAGCGGCCCCTTGTTCAAAAGGACTTGACCTCTACATCTGTTACTGTTTCCGCTAACGAGATCAGCAAAATGCCTGTCGAGAGCGTCGGCCAGATAATAAATCTGCAGGCAGGAGTTGTCGGCGGCCATTTCAGGGGCGGTCGTTCCGATGAAGTGGCATATCTGGTTGACGGACTCTCCGTCACCGATCCTTTCAACGGCTCTCTCCCATTGCAGATCGAAAATTCCTCCATCAGGGAAATGGAGGTAATCAGCGGCACCTTCAACGCGGAATATGGGCAGGCCATGTCCGGAGTCGTCAACATAGTCACCCAGGACGGCTCCCAGCAGTTTCACGGTTCGCTTTCCGCGTACACCGGAGACTATGTCACCACACATACATCTCTTTTCCCGAATGTCGGGCGATTGACAACGTTCAGGACAAGGGATTACGAATTTACGTTGAGCGGTCCCACCGTGATCCTCCCCGACCTGACCTTTTTCACTACGGGCCGATACTACTACAACCCCGGTTATTTATACGGACAGAGGATCTACAGAACCACCGACGTTTCGCCATTTCCTCTGACAGATCCGAGCGGGAATGCTATCCTTGATGCGAATGGGAACGCGATTTACATAATGCCACATTCCGGTGATTCGTCATTTGTGCCGATGAACCCGTCGCGAATGTATTCCCTTAACGGCAAACTGACATACGGGCTCCCCGCTTTGAAGTTTGCCTACAGCTTGTTCTACAACAATAACTGGAACAAGTACTACAGTCACGCGTGGGAATGGACTCCTGACGGCGCAATGAACTACTATATGGACAATTGGATCCACAGTTTTCAGATAACTCAAATTCCGTCTCAGAATATTTTCCAGACTTTGAAGTTCGCGGTCAATAGGTATTCATATAAAGGCTATGTATATGCAAACCCATTCGACCCACGATATGTCGATCCGACGCAGGGATCGCCTCTGTCAAATTATACTTTCCAGTCCGGCGGGCAGCAATCGGGAAGATATGAAAGGGAGACGATAGAAAGCATACTCCAATGGCAGCTCAACGACCAGGTATCGACGCATCATAAAGTGGCCATCGGTGCCGAGCTCGATTGGTATAAGTTATACGATCATGAATACACGCTGGTAAGTCCTTCAAGCGGAACCGGGATCGATTCGGTCTACACGCCGCTTTATCTCAGACTCGGAAGCATCAGCAGCCAGGACCCCGCGGGCAACCAGGCATACAACAGATATCCGACTCAATTCGCCGCCTATATACAGGACAAGGCTGAATATGATATCATGATAATAAACGTCGGCCTGCGCTTCGATTACTTCAAGCCGAACGCGCAGTATCTGTACGACTTGAAGAACCCCCTGCGCGATCCCAATTTCCCCAACTACGGAAAAATGGTCGAGGCGCTCGCGAAGACGCAGATCAGCCCAAGACTTGGAGTGTCTTTCCCGATCACCGACAGGGGAATCATTCATTTCTCTTACGGCCACTTCTTTCAGATCCCGAGTTTCTCAAATCTTTACGACAACCCCGGCGAGCTGGTTCTTGAAACAGGCGGGTTGACGAGCGTCATGGGCAATCCTGACCTGAAAGCCCAGAAGACCGTGATGTACGAAATTGGGCTCCAGCAGGCGCTGTCCTCTGACCTTTCACTGGACTTCACTCTCTACGACAGAGATATCAGAAACTGGCTGGGCATGGAAATAATCAGCACCTACCAGGGCGTGAACTACGCGCGCTACATAAACAGGGACTACGCCAACGTAAAGGGACTCATCGTAACGCTCGATAAGAGATTCTCGGAACTGTTTAGTCTCAAGATCGACTACACATTCCAGATAGCCGAAGGCGATGCGTCGGACCCGATGTCCGTGTTCTACAACAACCAATCCAGCCCCCCGATAGAAACGAACAAGATATTCGTACCTCTCGACTGGGATCAGCGCAACACACTTAACGCTGAAGTGGATGTCGGGAAAGCTGATGATTGGACCGTCGGCCTGATACTCAGTTACGGTTCAGGCTTTCCCTATACGCAGGACGTCCGGATTTCGCAAGGAATACTCTTCGACAACAATGCGGTAAAACCGGCGACATACAACGTTGACCTCAGGGCGCAAAAGTCCTTCAATCTCGGGGAGGGGCTTAACGTTAATCTGTTTGCCCTGGTTTACAACCTGCTTGATATCAGGAACGAGATCAATGTCAACGCGGCGACGGGACGCGCCAACGATCCACTGCAGCAGGACATTACATCGGCAGGTACAATAATAGGCCTGAATACTCTGCAGCAGTACATAAACGATCCGACCAGTTTTTCCGCGCCAAGGTCGGTACGCATAGGTTGCAGCTTTGATTTCTAGAATAATCGATTAGGAGATTATAGAATGAAGCGCAGATTTTTTACAATACTTTTCCTGTTGCTGGGAGTCTTCTGCGATTTTGCACTGGCACAGATTGACGTAGGGCAGGAAGATCCGAGAATCCCTCTTTACCGGGCCGACTCTCTCGGGAATTACAGGTACCGAAGAGAGGGGATTATGGTCGGTAACAGGATTAACACTCTCTATTATAACTATGGAGAGATCGGGTACTGGGAGTTTGCCCCGTCGGTTGAATGGCCCGCGGGCACCGGACACAATAATCTGGACGGGACGGCTGTCCTCATCGCAGCGAGAGTTACCACGCCTTCCGGCCAAAGGATAACACCGCTTGTCTCCGCCTATCGTGAGCAGTATAGCGACGATCCCGTGACGGGTGTGCCCTGGGGGCTGGAGCCCGTACCCGGCTACGCCAATCCGAGCGGCACAAGCCCGGCTGTGGATGCGAGCGGCAACTACAACAATTCGCTGCCACTGATCTGGCCGAGTGCTCTCGGCCTGGACCCATCGTGGAACGGGAAATGGTACGGCTATTTCGGAAAGGGAGTATCAAATGCCGACTTCGAAACATTCTTCGTGATGGACGATTCTCAGGACAAGAAATTCACCCTTCCGCCATTCAACTATTATCCGATTGCGAGTGACTCGGCCCGCGGCGGGCTGGGGCTCCGGGTGGAAGTGCGAGGATTCCAGTGGTCCCATGTCCTCGCTGAAGACGTGATCTTCTGGCATTATGATATAGTGAATCTATCGGACCACACATATGACAGTACTGCGTTCGGGTTCTACGCCGACCCGGGAATCGGTGGAGCAAATTCTACGGAGCCCGCCAACAGCGGTTATTACAGCACGTCCCTCAATATTGCATATACCTGGGCGCCATCCGGCATTGGCAATCCAGGTAATTGGAAAACCGGCTATCTCGGCTTTGCTTACCTGGAGAGTCCCGGAAATCCTTTTGACGGGCTGGATAACGACCGCGATGGCATGATCGATGAAAGAAGAGACGACAACATCGACAACAACCATAACTGGGTTCCATACAGCGACCTGAACGGAAACGGCAAATGGGATCCCGATGAACCGTTGAACGACGACGTCGGTGCCGACGGGCTCGGCCCGTGGGATCCCGGGTACACGGGGCCCGATATCGGCGAAGGGGACGGACTTCCGACTCATGGAGAGCCGCACTTTGACGCCACCGATAAAGATGAATCCGACCAGATAGGTCTCACCTCCGTGACGCTCGGTACTCTCGCGGACAAAGGACCGACGGGTATGTGGCCGAAGAATGACAATGTCATGTGGCAATCGATGAACAACGGCTTTGTAGACACCTCCGTCGCCAATACCAATATACAGATGGTCTTCGCGTCGGGGTCCGTTCATCCTCGGGAAGGGGCTGAGGGAGAGATTCTCCATGGCGCTGATCATGGGAAACGACCTGGGCCAGATCCTGCAGCACAAGCAGACAGTCCAGCAAATCTACAACGCTAATTATAATTTCTCGAAGCCGCCGTACAAGCCTACAGTCCACGCGGTGGCCGGCGACGGCAGAGTCTTTCTTTACTGGGACAATATCGCCGAACAGTTCAGAGATCCCTTCCTCGGATATCAAAATGGCGACCCGCGCCAGGGTTATAAGAAAACCTTTGAGGGTTATACAGTTTACAGAAGTGAAGACCCACAGTTTGAAGACGACAAAATCATCACTGATTCGAAGGGTGAACCCGTTTACTGGAAACCTATCGCGCAGTTCGATCTGGTCGACTCGATATTCGGACCCGACCCGGTCGGAATTAACGGCGCGCGCTTCTGGCGTGGAAGCAACACCGGCTTGCAACATTCGTTCGTCGACACGACTGTCGAAAACGGAAAGACTTACTACTATGCGGTTTGCTCGTACACCACTGGAGACACGGCATACGGTACAACGGGACTCCAGCCCACGGAATGCTCGAAGATCATTACTCAGGATTATTCCGGGAAAATCACATTCGTGGACCAGAACTGCGCTGTCGTCGTCCCCAATGCACCTGTTGCCGGCTACGTGCCGCCTCAGATCACCGGGAACCTGGACAAAGTCACCCACGGGATCGGAACCGGGGCAATCAGCGCCCAGGTACTCGATCCCGGAGCGATAAAGGCCGGTGCCCAGTACAGGATCACGTTTGCCGCGCAGGGCACAATCCCGGCTTACCGCACGGTCTCTTACGACGTCATTCGTACGTACAGCGGCGCCGTCGACACACTGGAAAGAGACGTCGACGCCACAGTTTTCGGGAGCACCGTATTCAGTCTGCCCTTCGATGGCATGGTCTTCTCATTCCGGAACGACACAAACGTGACCGTCAACAGTACACTTACAGGCTGGTACGGCAGCAACAGCAATCTTAATCTTGCCGTCATCCGTTATCCGAGCGGGGGCGTCGCGTGGCCGTCAGACTTCCAGATGGAATTCTATGATCACCCGGTCGACACCGTACAGTCGTCTTCCGGTCTCATAGCCGTGAACTATCTTATAACGGATTTGAACAGCGGGCAGATGCTTGGCAGTATAATCGTAGACAACGATGCTTCCGGGACACTGTCGCTTGGAGACGATATAATCATGACGAAGAGTCAGGGTGTCGGCAAGCCAGACCTGCGGCTATGGGAGATCCACTACCAGGGCCCTCAAAATCCCGCCATAGCACCCGTATATCCGAAGGCCGGCGATAAATTCATGATATATACAAACAGGCCATTCGGAAACGGAGACTACTTCAGTTTCTCGACAAAAGCGATGACCGTGAGTGACTCCGCCGCCGGCAAGGACCTGGCCAAAATTTCAGTCGTGCCGAACCCTTATATCGCGACGGCATCATGGGAGCCGAGATCTCTCTATCCCACCGGCCGCGGGACGCGTGTGATCGATTTCGTAAATCTTCCCGCAAAATGCACGATAAGAATTTACACCATGTCCGGTGCGCTAGTGAAGACACTTTACAAGAACGATTCGAACCTCAACAGCGGCGGCGCCATCACCTGGGACCTCGTTTCGGACGATGGAATGGACATAGCATACGGCGTTTACCTCTTCGAGGTTGAGGCACCCGGCATCGGCAAGTACATCGGCAAATTCGCCGTGATCAAATAGTGGAGACGGGAGATGAAAATAAGAACTGTAACTGTTTTATTGACGCTACTCTTAATCTCTTCGACGGCGTATTGCCAGGGCGGATTCATTTCAAACGTCTCGAAGAGGGGAACGACCGCAGCCCCCTTCCTTGAAATCAGCCAGGGGGCGAGAGCGACGGCGATGGGAAGCGCCTTTGTCGCTATCTCTAACGACGAGAGTGCTTTCTACTGGAACCCGGCCGGCCTCGCTAAGCTCGACGGGGTCGGGATAATGTTCGACCATACTCACTGGCTCGCCGATGTCGGATATAATTTCCTCGCGGCGTCCTATAACCTCGGCAGTTTCGGGACCGTTGGAGTCAGCTTCACCTCTTCTTCCTACGGCGACATGAAGGTTACGACGGTCGACAACCCGAACGGGACGGGCCAGATATTCACCGCCTCCGATATCGCGTTTAGTGTCGGCTACGGCATCAACCTGACCGAGGATTTCGCAATCGGCTTCAACCCCAAAGTGGTTTACCAGTCGATATGGGAAGCCAGTGCGACCGGGCTCGCGCTCGATATGGGCATTCTCTACAAAACTCCGTTCGACGGTATCATACTCGGAATGTCCATTTCAAATTTCGGCACTAAAATGCAGATGCAGGGGGGCTCGCTCCTCGTAACATACGATCCGGATCCCACAACCTCGGGAAATAACGGCAAGATACCGGCTTATCTGGGAACCGACTCGTGGTCGCTGCCGCTAAATTTCCGGGTCGGCCTCGCCTATAGCCCGATCTCTACCGATATGCACAAGTTCACCATCGACGTGGATGCGCTCCATCCCAGTGACAACTATGAAAGCGTCAACGTGGGCGCTGAGTACGTATTCGACAACATCATTTCCCTCCGCGGAGGGTACAAGTCGTTATTCTTGAGTAATTCCGAGGAATCCTATACACTTGGATTCGGTCTCAGGAAGGTTCTCATCGGCAATGTTGCCATGGAGCTCGATTACGCGTATCAAAATTTCGGACGCCTCACTTACGTACAGAAATTTACAGTCGGTATCAATTTCTAGAGAGGGCAGATTCATGAATGTGTTTACAGCCTTTACCGTTCAAATAAAGAGGCATGGGTAACAAAATGAAAAAGAATTTTCTGCTTTTGGTAATCGTGATTGTACTGCCGGTCTGCTCGTCGAGCGCGATCGCCCAGTGGACAAAGAAGATACTGCCGGATCCTCCTTACGGCCACGGTGCGCTGCCCGGAAGGGTAACTTGCATGACCACCGACACCGCGGACATCTATGCCGGCACTCTCGGCGGCAACATCTACCTGTCCAAAGATAACGGAAGCACGTGGGCGTGTATCGACTC
>JAJYOS010000030.1 GCA_021796055.1 Bacteroidota bacterium | reverse complement strand
GCGTACCGACACTATTCGCAGGTCCAACCATCAGTGTGAAGAAGTAACGTTGTAAGCTTCAGGATCAAGAGAATGGGCGGAGATACGGTGACGTATTTCCGCCTTATTTAGCGACATGCGTGTTGCGGAATCAGTGTTATGTTACCTAACGCTTGCCGCCATCGACTCACGTCAAGAGCAAGGCGGACTTTAACCGTTCCGGCCCCTTCGAGGTTCCTACTTCCCTGAATTGGTGTGAGCGCTGGCTGTTGTGCGATCGGGCCGGGCGAAAACCTCAATTTGAATTCACGTTGGGATGTTCAATCCCTATAAGTTTCTGTGGCGACGTTTCGGTATGCGCGATTTTGTGTCTCTAATGTCTTCTTGTCATTGGCTGTCAATGAATGCTGCTGATGTATCAGGTTTGGATGATGTCCTCGCGTGGCTGGTTTGAGCCTTGGGATTCGTGCGCCCAATTCTTTCGTCAGCATAAGGATTGTTGTGGGTTTCAAGAGCGGAACAGATGTTCCAATCAGTTGCGGACGTGAAAGGATCTATGTCCTTCTGTAGTCTGAATGCGATTTGGCCGGGAGTCACGCACTGACGTTTTAAATCGTTTTGGAAACTCGGATGGCCCAATTTAATTGACATATCCATCGGTGATTAATCCTGTCGCGCGCGCGTATTCTCTAGTGATGCAATCGGTTTCAGATTGACGCAGGCGTCTCATAAAAACATTCGATTGACAGCGCTTGGCGTAAAGATTTGGATTAGTCCTTGAGACAGCCTAAATTTCTTCGTCCGTTAGGGGTGCCGTCCACCCGAAAAAGGATGGCTGAGATAAAACCCTACGAACCTGATCTGGGTAATGCCAGCGGAGGAAAATGGACTTGGCTTCTCGCATACCGTTTCTCTTTTCGACTGTTGGTGTAACCCTTCAGTCACAATGAGGAACGGTTTTTTAGTTTCAGGAGGAGTCATGAGACATAAATTTGTTACGTCATTCTTGCTGCTTTCGCTGGTGATAGTCGCTCGAGCTCAACAATCAGACGCCATCCATGGAACTGTCATAGATTCTAGCGATCGGGCTCCGGTCGTGCGAGCTTTGGTCAAAGTCCTTCCTGATGGAGATACCACAATGACCGGTAATGATGGTGTTTTCCACTTCTGGCAATTCAAACCTGGAACGTATGAATTAGAGGTCAGAGCCCCCGGTTATGAAAACGGGTATACAGAAGTCAAAGTCCCAGGTAACAATGCACTAATAACTCTGGTGCGAAAGACTTTCCATCTTAATCCGATTCTGGTAACGGCTCAAATCGCTCAGGAGCGGCGATCCCCGGTCACCTTCAGTAATCTCAACGCCAAAATCATCAAAGAGCAATATGCCGTTCAGGACGTGCCAGTGCTACTCTCCCAGCTTCCCTCCATCACCGAGTATTCCGAGAACGGTGAAGGAATTGGATACTCTTACATAACAATGCGCGGTTTTGACCAACGGAGGATTTCGATTATGGTCAACGGGATTCCGCAGAACGATCCGGAGGACCACAACGTATACTGGATCGACATGCCGGATCTTCAGGCAAACGCGAGCATGATACAGGTGCAGCGCGGCGCTGGAAACGAATTCTATGGCGCCCCTGCCATAGGCGGGTCGATAAACGTAGAGACTGCGGGGCTTGGCATGAAGAGAGAGTTAAGCCTTTCAATGGGCGCCGGTTCTACCGGACAATCTCCAAATGGTTCTCTCATGAACCAGCTCTTTGGCAACGGCATGACGAGACGATACTCCGCGACATTCGGCTCAGGTCTCGTTGGCGGGAAGTATACATTCTATGGCCACCTTGCGCAGAATGAGACCGACGGCTATAGACAGAACTCATGGGTGCATCTTGACAGCTATTTCTTTACTGCTTCGAGATACGACAAGGACGTTGTCACCACCATAAACCTCTATGGCGGACCGATCTCCGATGGGCTTTCTTATCTTGGCCTCCCGCAATTTGTGGCGCTTGATAAGAACCTGAGGACCTCAAACTGGGCCGACTGGAATACGGACAGTTCGATGGTCAACTATTCTCCAATTATGAAGATGGTCGTTTCAGCCAATGGCAAGGATACGGTCTATGCCGTACCGAGGAGACCAACCGAGATGGAGAACTTCTCGCAGCCTCATTTCAGCCTCCTCAATGAGTGGCACATCTCCCCTTCTCTGACGCTCAACAATTCCCTTTTTCTAATCATAGGAAAAGGATTTTACAACTATGACGGATCCTGGGCAGACACGAACTATTTCAGAATCACGTCACAATACGGATTCCATCCGACAGTGAACCCCAGTTACTCGCTCATCCACGCTTACGTCGGCGAGAGCCAGTACGGATGGTTGCCGCGGCTGACGATCAATCACGATGACGGCACACTCGTTTTGGGCGCCGAGCTCGACCAGAACGTCTCCGATCATTGGCAGACGATCGAATGGGCACAAAATCTTCCCATCGGACTAGGCGCGGGTTACCGTTTTAATCAATGGCGGGCCCGGACCGATATCGCCACGCTATATGGCAACGAAATGTATGAGCTCTCTTCGAAGGCGACTCTGATGCTTTCACTTGAGTATGAATTCAAACAGTACGACTTCTACTACGAGAAATTCGTCGGAAATCAATTCATAGTTCCATATCATTTCCTCAACCCACGCGTAGGGATTAATTACAACCTCACCCCGACATCGAATATATACTTCAGTGTCAGCCAGACCTCCAGGGAGCCGGAGCTTTCGAGTCTGTATAACGCCGACGAGTCGAGCGGAGGCGCCACGCCGGAATTCGCTCTCAATCCGAA
The DNA here is from genome assembly GCA_021796055.1 of Bacteroidota bacterium. The sequence goes on along the minus strand of JAJYOS010000030.1, from coordinate 14,138 downwards.
TGGCACCCTCAACTTCGGTAATCCGTTGGTGAAGCCGGAGACTCTCAACGACTTCGAACTTGGCTATCATTTCGGGAATAGCAGATTCAGGGCGGGCGCGAGCGCCTACTGGATGGAGTTCTACAACGAGCTTATTTCCAACGGCCTGCTGGATCAGTACGGACAGCCGATAACCGGCAACGCGAAGAGAACCCGGCATGTCGGGCTCGAACTAGACGGCAGCGCCATAGTCACGCCGAACTTTTCGTTGTACGGCAACGTGTCTTTCAGCAGCAACAAGCTTATCGAATACACGAGTTATATCGATACGCTCGGCAACACGGTGCCGGGAGGGATCGCTCTAAACGGGAACACGATATCCGGCTTCCCCGGATTCCTCGGCAACTTAAGGGCCACTTATGCTGTCGGAGGTTTCTCGGTAATACTTCTCGGACAGTATGTGGGTTCGCAATACACCGACAACTTCAATCTTGCATCCAGAAGGCTCAGCCCGTATTTTGTGGCCAATGCCTGGGTGTCATACAGGCTGGAGCATTTCCTTTCGAGCTCATCGGTCGATTTGAAGCTCTACGTGAACAATCTGCTCGATAGACAATACATCCCACACGGCGAAGGAATCTATTTTTATCCGGCCGCGACAAGGTACTTTTACTTGAGCTGCACAGTAAACCTTTAGCAAGTTGAACTTCGAAAATTACACCTTAGTCTTCTGCAATGGGGATCCTCCTCGCGGAGAGCGGATGAGGAATCTTGTTGGTAATCCGGCGCGCGTCGTCTGTGCTGACGGCGGCGCCCAGAAGGCTTTAGCGACTGGGTACTCGCCCGATCTGGTTGTGGGTGATCTGGATTCACTTGACGCGAGCGATCGTCTTCCAGAAGGCGTCGAGATTGTCAGGGTTCCTAATCAGGACAACACGGATTTCGAGAAGACGCTTGACGTGATGCTCTCTCGCGGGATGGACCATTTCCTGGTCACCGCGTTTTCAGGAGGGAGAATAGACCAGACTCTGGCAAATATACAGATCGCTTATGAGTATGCGGCCAGGTGCACGATCGTCCTTGCGGACGACCACTTCGTACTCTTCCCTGTCACCGGTACATTTAAATCGGAATTCCCTATCGGTACAATAGTTTCAATAATATCGATGACCGATGTAAGCGTAGTGAGCGTCACGGGACTTGCCTACGGCCTGAATGAATCAGTGCTGCCGAAAGGCGGCCACGCCGTCAGCAATAGGTCCATCAGCAAGCTTATTTCAATAAACGTGCACAGCGGCGGGATATTGCTCATGGTGAACGACGCATGACCGCGCATCTGTCCGTCATCGACTGGTCGGTCATAGTCGTCTACTTTGCGTCAGTGGTCTTTGTCGGCTTCCGCGCCTCGCGGAAGGCTCGCTCACACCTCGACGAATACCTGGTCGCAGGCAGGAGCATCACGCTTCCGGTATTCGTTGCAACCCTGGTTTCTACATGGTATGGCGGTATACTCGGCGTAGGTGAATTTTCATACAGGTACGGGATATCAAACTGGTTCATTTTCGGTGTACCATACTATTTGTTCGCGATCATCTTCGCGGTATTCCTGGCGCCGCGCGTACACGATGCAAAGCTGCATACCATACCTGACAAGTTGAGGGAGACCTTCGGCAACCGGACCGCCAACATGGGAGCGTTCCTGACGCTTTTCATAGTAACTCCGGCGCCATATGTGCTGATGATAGGCATTCTCGTGGAAATGATGTTCGGTTGGAGCCTGACGGCATCCGTGATATTCACAACCATCGTGTCTATCGCCTACCTCTACACGGGCGGTCTTCATTCCGATGTAAGGACAAACAGCGTCGAGTTTATCATGATGTACATCGGCTTCAGCGTCATCCTTCCTTTTTGCTATATCCACTATGGCGGACTATCGTTTATCGAATCGCATGTCCCCCCCGGGCATCTCACGCTGACCGGTGGAAATTCATGGCAGTATATCATAGCATGGTTCTTCATAGCAAGCCTTACGCTGGTCGACCCGGTTTTTCACCAGAGATGTTATGCCGCCAAATCAGGCAAAGTCGCTAGGAACGGAATTTTAGTCTCCACGCTGTTCTGGCTCTTCTTCGATTTCATGACATCGACAACCGGCTTGTATGCCAGGGCGATTCTTCCGCATCTGAGCCAGCCGGTGATGTCGTATCCCGCTTTAGCGGAAGTTGTACTTCCAAGTTTTGTAAAAGGCCTCTTCTACGTCGGGATGCTCGCTTCTATCATGGCGAGCCTTGAAAGTCTCACGTTCGTTTCCGCAGTAACAATCGGGAAGGATCTTCTATTCCGGCTTCTCCATGGCGATCCTAATACAACCGACGCTGGCAAAAGAACGATGAGGTACTCTCAAATAGGTATCCTGGTGACGGCGGTGATATCCGTTGTATTAGCCCTTCTCATCCCTTCAGTCATACAAATATGGTACGACCTTGGGACGGTGTTTATCCCTGGGCTTTTGATTCCATTGATGACGAGCTATTTTCCCCGGCTCCAGGTGTCGCCTCGATATACGTTTCTGTCAATGACGTTTGGTTGGGTCACTTCCCTGCTATGGCTGCTGACGGGTCTCTTTGAAGGTGCATCGACAAGAGGAGGCTATCTTTTGAATATGCAGCCGATGTACCCCGGACTGCTCCTGTCAATTATGTTTTATTTGGTCGGAATGGTGGGCAGGCATAGAGAGACCGCTGTAGCTGCCGTTCAATCGTCAGAAGCGCATGCTGAAGTTGAGGGCAACGACCGTATGTGATTGCACCATTCCCAGATTCGGAGACACATCAAATCCCGAGAGTTCGGCGTCCACGTAAGCGTCGAGCATCGAAAGGAGATAAGTGCCGGCGATATACCAGGCGTAAGAATCGCGCTGGTCCTGCGCTGCGTTGCGAAGCCCTATAAGGGTCTGAACATCCAAAACGTTTGGGTCGGTGGATGTTAACGGATCACCGGCCGCTATCGAGTCCGTTACCTCATGCTTGTAACCAACGTAGATCTTGTTATTGGCAATCCATTCGTAAACGAAGAACCCCTGCAACCCCCACACAATCGGAACCTTCCAATAACTTCCGTTATAAATCTGCCCTCCCCCCGGTATAAGCGAGTACAAGACTGCGGCAAGAGGATACTTCCGTTCACGCGCTCCAGAAATTGTATCCGCAATCTGAGGATTCGGATTGCCCGATGTATCGAAAGTAATCTTCTGAATTCCCAGTCGTTCCCCCAACGCAAGCCGTGTGCCTGAAACCTCGAAAGTTGAGTCTACGGCGGGCTGTGCGATGGTTAATGCCGGGCTTGACAAGAGAATGAATGCTGCTACCGTCAGTCCGATTCTTCTTGAGGTCGGATTTCTACTTCCTGGCAATTATGTCGATCTCTATCAAAGCATCTTTTGGGAGGGCGGACACTTCAACGGTAGTCCTGGCAGGGGGATTCTCTTTAAAATACTCGGCATAAATTTGATTGAATTCGGCGAAGTCCTTCATGTTGCGAAGGTAGACGGTTGTCTTCACCACGTTCGAAAGATTACGCCCGGCGGATTCAAGTATAGCCTTCACATTTTGGAGAACCTGATGAGTCTGCGTTGTTAATCCCTGGACGAGTTCCCCAGTCCCAGGTTTCAACCCGATCTGGCCTGAAAGAAACAGGAATCCATCCGTTTCAATTCCCTGTGAATACGGCCCGATGGGTTCGGGCGCGTTCTTCGAGTAAAGCTTATTCACTTTTTACTCCATATGATCCGGAAGGATAATCTCTATGAGCCGTCCAAGATCATCGTTGTTGTAGAATTGGATCTTTATTTCTCCGCTTCGTGAATCACTGTAAATTATCTTAACCTGCGTGCCTAAGTGCCTGCGAAGTTTGTCGATTATATCGAGAAGTGCGGGGTCATCAGAAGCTGGTCTGGTGCTCTCCTTCTGCCCTTGTGCCCCATAGCCATTCCCCCTCTTTCCTTCCCGACCTAGGAGATGTCGGACCTCTTTCTCTACCTGCCGGACACTCAGGTTATGTCGCGTGATCCTGTTGAATAGTTTTGCTCTTTCGGCTTCGTCATCGATTGCCAGGAGTGCCCTTGCATGCCCTGCCGAGATATCTCCTTCGATGAGGCTTTTCTGGATTTCAGCGGGAAGTTTGAGAAGACGCAGGAAATTTGTGACGGTTGCCCTGTCCTTTCCCACGCGCTCTGCCACCTGCTCTTGGGTGAGGCTGCATTCGTCCAGCAATCTCTGATATCCCGACGCGACTTCTATAGCGTTGAGGTCCTCGCGTTGGAGGTTTTCAGTTAGGGCAAGCTCAAGCATTTTGGTGTCGGAATCGACCTGAAGCACGTATGCGGGAATTTCGGTAAATCCCAGTTCCGACACAGCCCTGAAGCGCCTTTCGCCCGATACAAGCTCGAACATTCCGTCTTCCACGCGTCTAACGGTGATTGGCTGGACCAATCCATTTTCATGTATTGACTTCTTCAATTCTTCTAACGGCTCTCGTCCGAAGTCCTTTCTAGGCTGGAACTTGTTGGCCCGTATTCTGGACACGGAGATTTTGTTAATCGAATTTACAGAAGCCTGATGTTGAACGACGGCTGCCGGGGGCTGGTATTGCTGCTCGGAATCTCTTTTGATCAGAGCATCCAAGCCACGGCCCAGACGAAGGTTAGACTTCATGAGGCCTCATTCTCTCTATCGCCAACTTGGGATTTCTCATCAATCGGAGACTGAGTATTATCCTGGTTCGCGGCCGGTTTTGAGTTTCGCTCCATTACTTCCTTCGCAAGCTCCATGTAGTGTTTCGCTCCGAGAGAAGCGGCGTCATAGAGTATAATCGGCTTACCGAAGCTTTGCGCCTCGCTTAGACGCACGTTGCGTCCTATGACGGTCTTGAAGACTCTTTGGTCGAAATAACGGCGTACTTCTTCAACCACCTGGTTTGAGAGCTTCAGTCGGGAGTCGTACATGGTGAGAAGAACGCCTTCGAGCTCGAGGGCCTCGTTCAGGTTGCGTTTTACTCTGGAAATTGTGTTCAGAAGCTGGCCGAGCCCTTCGAGGGCGAAATACTCCGTCTGAACAGGCACAAGAACACTGTCGGCGGAAACGAGCGCGTTGACGGTAAGGAGCCCGAGTGAGGGGGGACAATCTATGAATATGAAATCGAATTCATCCTTGATCTTTGCCAGCGAATTCTTGAGGAGCGCTTCCCTGCTTTCTATATCGACCAGTTCGATCTCTGCCCCGACGAGGTTTATATCGGAAGGCATAATTTTCAGGTAAGATAATGCCGTTTCTTTGATAGCGCTTGAAGGTTCCGCGGACCCGATGAGAACGTCGTATGTGCTAAGATGCTCCTTGTCCTTGTCGAATCCAAGCGCGCTGGTTGCGTTGGATTGCGGATCTATATCCACGAGCAGTACCTTGCGCTCCATGGCGGCTATGCAGGCGGAAACATTAACCGTCGTAGTTGTCTTTCCGACGCCGCCCTTCTGATTGGCTATGGCTACAATTTTTCCCATAACGCCGTTATTTCAATACCTTCAATAAATACATTCTGTTGCAATGAATATAAATTTAGTTGCGGAAAACTTCAATTAGAACTCCTCAGTTGACAAAATGAAATACTCGGCAATTTTGAGCATCTAAGGCGAATCGAGAAATTCATCCTGTTGGTCCCGAATCTTGCTGACATCACCTGGCAAAGTGATTCGCGACCGAATTGATCAGAATGGAGGTAATCGCGACCTCTTTTTGTCTCTTTTCTATTCCCGGATTAGGCCGTGTTGCTTATTTGATTGTATGTCGGCATGTGGATATATTCATTCAAATCAGGTCGTGACAATGAGAACAACCATCTTTCTTGTAATTCTTCTGGGGGCAATTGCCTTCTTCGGTGCGAATGTAAAGAGATTGGTAAACTATCTGAAAGTCGGTAAGGCCGAAAATAGGACCGACAATATTCCCGCTCGATTGAAGAACGTGATTTCCATAGTGTTCGGTCAGAAGAAGCTCCTGCGCGAACCTTCAGCCGGATGGATGCATTTCTTCATATTCTGGGGGTTTGTGGTACTCCTGACGGCAATCCTTGAAAGTTTTCTGCAGGGATTCGGGACGAACCTTTCATTCGCGTTCTTGGGGGTCCTGTACGGTCCTCTCGTTTTTGTGCAGGATACATTCGGGTTGCTCGTAGTATTCTCAATTCTCTTTGCGTTGTACAGAAGGAACATTAAGCGCGTAAAACGCCTTCAAGGCGACAAACACTCGAAGTTCGATGCGAACTTAATTTTGACGCTGATTCTCCTGATCATGGTTTCGATGTTCCTCCAGAACGCCGGCCATATAGCGCTTGAGAGGTCGGCGCCGAGCGGCGGGGACACTCTGGACGCTGGATGGAGATACATTTCGTCTTCGATTTCAAATCTTTTTATGGGATACGGCTATGGAACCAAGTCGCTCTTGTTCGAGATATTCTGGTGGTCTCATGTGGCGCTCGTGCTCGGCTTCCTGAACTACCTTCCCTACTCAAAGCACTTGCATATCGTCTCATCCACGTTCAATGTATACTCTTCAAGCCTGCGGCCTAAAGGTGAGTTGGTCCCATTGAATCTCGAAGCGGAGAACATTACGAGATTTGGCGCAGGCGATATTGAGGACCTGACGTGGAAGCAGCTGCTTGACGGTTACACATGCACCGAATGCGGAAGGTGCGATTCGGTATGTCCCGCCAATCTCACGGGGAAACCTCTTTCGCCCAGGAAGGTCGTCACGGATGTACGGCGGCGAACAATGGAAAAGGCTCCTGCGATGCTGGCAGGAAATGATCCGGGCGGCAAGATGTTGGTCGACGGTTACTTGAGCGAAGATGAACTGTGGGCCTGCACAACCTGTCGGGCTTGCATGGAGGAATGCCCGGTAACGATTGAGCATGTCAATGCTATTGTTGATATGAGGAGATACCTTGTCCTGAACGAATCACGTTTCCCTCCGGAACTTTCAGCTGCGTATAAGAATTTGGAAAACAATTACACCGTGTGGGCGTTCAACTGGAGAGACAGAGCGAAGTGGGCGGAAGGTTTCGATGTGCCAATCGCCGCGAATGTGAATGACGATTTCGATGTGCTATATTGGGTTGGATGCGCGGGGAGCTTTGATATGAGATACCAGAAGGTCGCGCGAGCTTTCGCCCAATTGATGAAACTGGCCAAGGTGAAATTCGCGATATTGGGAAATGAGGAAAAATGCAGCGGAGACCCGGCACGGAGAAGCGGTAATGAATATCTTGCTCAGACGCTTATCAAGGAAAACGTTGAGACGCTTAATAAACACAAAGTGAAGAAAATTGTTGCGACTTGTCCGCATTGCTTCAATACACTTAAGAACGAGTACCCCGATTTCGGAGGAACCTACGAGGTCGTTCACCACACCCAATTCATTCATGAGCTCATTGAATCCGGAAGGCTGAAGCTGACGTCGTCGCAGAAGACACGGATCACATATCACGATTCGTGTTACATCGGCAGATACAACGGCATATTCGATGAACCGAGAAAAGTAATCGGAAAGTTGGCCGGCACAGAGCTTGTCGAGATGAAGCGATCCAAGAGCAAGGGCTTGTGCTGTGGAGCCGGTGGTGCCAGGATGTGGATGGAAGAAAAAACGGGCAAGAGAATAAATATTGAAAGGACCGAAGAGGCGCTTGCAACGAACCCGGACGTAATCGCGTCGGCTTGCCCATTCTGTATGACAATGCTTACGGATGGAGTGAAGGCAAAGGAAGCTAAATCGGTCGAGGTGAAGGATGTAGCGGAGCTCATTCTGGAAGCACTGAACGGGGCTGAACTTGGAGCTACAATTAACTAAACGAAAAACAATGGAGGTAAATTGAAATCATTAGCGGCACTTATTGTCACGGTCCTGGTAATGAATACCGGCGCGTTTGCTCAATACAAGCTCGAGTACAAGGCTTCCGGTTCCACGCCGGTTCGCTACAAAGCCCATACTTCTCTGGTGACCATCGAATCCATGATGGGACAGCAGGCAAAGGTCTCTGTTAAGTCTGATCAGAGTATCACCATGACAAGCAAGAAGGACGGATCCGATATTCTCTATGATATAACGGTGGATACAAGTAATAACGTAGCTCTGATGCCCAACGGCGATACTACAAGGACATCCTCCCCCACAGTCGGGAAGATCAAGGAAACCCGCGTGCATCCGGACGGGAATGTGGTATCCTCACGCTGGCTCGACTCGACATTCGCGAAGACGCAAGCCGGCGAGACCAAAGATTTCGGCAACTTCTTTTTCAGACTTCCCGACAAAGAAGTAAATACCGGCTCTACTTGGGCCCAGAATAAAGTCGATACTGTGGAAACCGGAGGAGGCGAAGGGAGCATAGTTGTAACGACCAATTCCAACTATAAGCTTGTCGACAAAGAGATGGTCGAAGGAATACCGTGTGTCAGGATAACGTTCACGGGGAAAGTCGGCTTGAAAGGCGGCACGACATACCAGGGGATTAATTTCGCGATCAACGGCACCGGAACTATTTCAGGGACCGCTCTATTTGATTACACACATGGAAGGGTCGTTCGCCTTACGGGAAATTCAGATCAAAATTTGACAATGGCTTCTTCGGGCCAGCAACCGGTGTCTATCCCGATGAGCCAGAAAACAGACTACGATTTAACTTTGGTCAGGTAGTCTATTTGCAGCTCGCGCAACTGCTGCAAAAGTGTCTGTGGAAGCGTAGAGCTGATTGCGTAAGTCTGATGGTTGGCCGAGTTCGAAAGGCAAAGCTGCCCAACGGTTGCTTCGGACTCGGCCGACTTAAATATCTGCCCCGTTATATGTTCTCGGTTATTTAGGGTGACTCCGTAATCGATAATCACCTTGGCAGGCTCGATTGTGCTGTCAATGAAACCAAGCGCCCTAGACCCGATCAGTCCCTCAACAATTCCCTGCGCCTCAGATTGCGGAACCGCAATGTCGTTCACTCTCCATGTCGTATCGCGGTGAAAGAAATGGAATAGCGTGTCGCCAAGTGAAAAATCAACATCCTCTATGCTCGACAAGGAAAAATTAAACATCTGTTTGTCGCGCCATTCGGTCAGGGGTTGTCCAACGAGGCTTCGCAGGTTTGTCGACAATTGGTAGACTTTTGATTTCCCTTGGAGTTGAATATAGCATCCATCGAAATCCGGTGTAACGTCTCCGATTCGCATCGAGACGGTTTTTCCGTCGGAAGTCTTGAAGCTGGCGAACGGCGCATCGCTACCAAGACCGTAGGCTGAGCTATCGGAGAGATTATCCGCGACTACGGTCGCGTGTGGGTTTGACGCCAATTGGGTGAGGAGCATGCTCATCTGCCCTGGTGAAGCCGGAGAGTTCACCGGCGATGTGAGGTTCCAACCGCCGTTCGTTCTCTCAATTGTTATATCCTTTGAATAATCTATACTGACAAGATTTACCTTCGCGGTATCCATTCCTGCAAACGGCCGCGATTTTTCAGTCGTCGAGTTCTGGGATGTAAAACGTTGGATGGCGTAGATTGCGGCAAACACAACCACGACCGCAATAAGTATCTTAGTCGTCTTGCTCATTTACATCCCCATCTTTCTGCGCGAAGGCTTCCTTGTAGTTCCTTCGTCGTATGACGGTCTTTCTCCAATACAGAAGCCCGATAACAAGAACAAGCAACGGTGGAAAGGCCACTATAAGATCTTTAGTCACGGACTTCGTCGTATCTGAGACCGGTCGAAGCGGCGGAGGGAGGAAATTCTTGGAGCGAATGGAAATTAAACCAACATTGTCGGTCAGGTAGTCGACGGTGTTAAGAAATATCGAAAGGTTTTCCGGATTTCCGAGGAACGCATCCTCGATGAAATCGCCGCTTCCCATGACGATGACTCTCTCACTCCCGACTGTCTTCCTTCCTGGATTCGCCTTAGCGTAGCGATCGGTATCCGGTATCGCCGAGCGTATCCTGCCCGTGAAGGCAGCGCCGAGCAGCAGGTCGTGTTTTTCGAACATCGCCCTCGTGAAATTTGCAGTCGGATTAAGATCGTATATGTTTTCCTGCGTGCCGCTCCGATTGCTGGACATGGCAAACGGCAAAACCTTAATGTGCAGACTATCCGCGTAGGTTGTGTCGATCTCACTTGAGAAAGGCATGATGATCTGATGTAGATCCTGGGTGAGGACAAAACTCTTGTCAAGATGGCTAACGATGGGTATGTATGGATTTGGGACAGCAGTTTGAATCGTCATCCCGGCTTCTCGCTGGATCATGGAAACCGAGGCGCAGACGGCGTCTCTTACGAGATTCTTTTTGATTCCGAAGCCGTAAGATCGGAAAAGCGGCGAAAGGTTCAGCGAAAGATTTGTCGCGTATTCACTCTGCATCGAAGCATTAACCATGCTAGTGAGAAACGCTACCCTTCCCCTGTTCATCATGTATTGATCCAGGTAGTAGAGTTGTGAATCGGCAAACGCAGTGGTCGGCTGGATGACGATAAGAGCGGCCAACGAATCCGGCACGGGTTTCGAGAAGTCTACTGGAATGACGTCGTACCTGTTAGAAAGAGCCTGCTCCGCCTGCTGAATATTTTGGAAAGACGGTTCTCCGTTTCCCTGCGCAATCCCTATGATCTTCTTCTGAGGATTTATCAAACGTTCGATGCGCGACGCCATTTCGTATTCGAGGTTGGACATGTTCTCAATAACGGGAAGTACCTGCTTTCGCGCCTGGTACTCCATGACGAGTCCCATCATCGCGCGCTTCACTTCCAGCTTATCGTTGTTGACGACCTGGACCTGTACCTGCGGGACGCCATCAGATGTTGCCTGTTCCACTTCCTTGTCGGTCTTCGGATTTATAATGTCGTAGTCGAACTTCCCGTCGGAGAGGCTCCTGAATTCCTGCATCATGTCCACGAGAGCCAGGCGATTCGCGTTGTACGGAGAAGGAAGATCTGAATTGAAATAAACCCGGACGATCATCCTGTCCTTGAGACTTCTGAGAAGCTTCTCCGTGGCAGGCGAAAGGGTGTTTATGTGGTTACGTGTCAGGTCAAGCCTGTAAAACCATCCGCTTACGACCACGTTGACGAGAACGATTACTACCAGATAGAGCACTGCCTGGATTATTGTGTCGCGAGTCGATTTTTTCATTTGAATCTGAGCTCCAACCACTTGGATGTCATGCTGGAGAAGAATGCGGTCACGCCTACGAAGTACACGACGTCACGAAGATCTATCGCGCCCTTGTAGAAGCTTGCCAGATGAAAATCAGAGCTTGCATATTGAAGGATGTACGCGACCGAGCCGGTGGTGAGCGCGGTTACCTTGTCGAGGATAAAGAATATAAAAAGCACGAACAATCCGATTATGAAAGCTACTACCTGATTCTGTGTGAGGCTTGAGGCGAAGACCCCGGCCGCGACATACCCGGCCGCGAGAAACAGGAGCCCGAGATAACCGGCGAATGCGGTGCCGGGATCGATGTTGCCGAGGCTCGCGACTACTATGACATAGAAAATTGTCGGCACGAGTGACGCTACGACTATCAGGTAGCTTGAGAGAAGCTTCGCCGCGATGAGTCTTGTGCGACTCACCGGGTGCGTCACGAGGACCTCGAGCGTGCCGTTCCTGAATTCTTCCGAGAAAGACCGCATGGTAAGCGCGGGAATGAAGAAGAGGAACAAGATCCCGGTTAGGGTGAAGAACGGGCGAAGGGTGGCGACGTTGGATAGGAAAAGTCCGTCGGCGAACATGTAACCCGAAATCAATAGGAAAACTATGATCACCACATAAGCGGAGGGGGTCTTTAAGGCTATGAGCATCTCCTTCTTCAGGAGAACTTTCAAACTATTGTTGCTGTCCTGTTTCATCTGAACCTAGCGTTAATTCTCTGAATATGTTCTCAAGGTCGGTTCCCGAACTGCTCAGCCCAAGCATTTTGAAATGGTTCGCGACGCAGAGGTCGAACGCCTTCTCGCGTACATCATCGCTGTCTTTCAGCGACAGCTGGATGCTCACCGCTCCCCCGTTTTTCTTCGAGGAGCAGCGGTTTGGCTCAAGCGCCTTCTGAAAAATTTCCGCGACCTTCTCGGCCGGAAGCTCGGTCTTCACCACGATCGAGAGTGAGCCTGTACTTCTGTGCAGCAGCTCCTCCGCGGTCGCATCGAGCACGAGCTTCCCCCTGTTGATGATTAGTACGCGATTGCAAAGCGCCTGCACTTCGGAAAGTATGTGGGTGGAAAGCACGACGAATTTTTCTTTGGCCAACTCGGATATCAGCTCACGTATCCCGATCACCTGATTGGGATCGAGCCCCGAAGTGGGCTCGTCAAGGATCAGGATCTCCGGGTCGTGTATCATCGCCTGTGCGAGCCCGACGCGCTGCTTGTAGCCTTTCGAGAGCCTGTAGATGGGATCGTACAGGACTTCCCTCAGGCCGCACCTATCCGCGACGAAATCCAGCCGGTTCTTTGTCGCGTCGGCATTGAGCCCTGACAATTGAGCGGAGAACTTGAGGTACTCATGGACTTCCATCTCCGTGTAGAGCGGGTTGCTCTCGGGTAGGTAGCCAATCTTGGATTTCAGGCTCACGTTCGTCGGATCAACGGGCTGGCCATTGACGGTTATCTCTCCGTCGGTCGCGGTGAGGTAACCTGTGATCATTCTCATCGTTGTCGTCTTCCCTGCCCCATTGGGACCAAGAAAACCTACGACGCTTGGTTCGTTTATCTGGAACGATATATTATCGACAGCTGTTTTCGAACCGAACAGCTTGGTAACTCCTCTAATCTCAAGACCCATAACGTTTGGAAATTTATTGGCATTCAACAAAATTGTCAACACAGAAATTATGGTCAATAAACTGAACCGCAGCACCTCTGGCTCGTCTATTTCTCCGAAGTCGAATGACAAGAGAATCAAAGAGAAAGAGCTCATTGATCGCGCTCTCGAGGGCGATGAGGCCGCTTTCTCCGAGATTATCGATCTCTACAAAGGAAAGGTCGCTGCGACGGTTTATTCCATACTCGGAAGAGATTACGTCGAGGAAATTTCGCACGAAGCTTTCATCAGAGCGTTCAACTCCATCAGGCGATACAGAAGAGACTCGTCATTCTATACGTACCTGATAAGAATTACGGTTAATCTATGCCGGGACGAGATCAGACGAAAGCAGATAAAACGAATATTCAATTTCACCGAAGTCTTCAGCAGGAACGATGACTACGATGTCCAGGAGCAGATTGAGACGGGCAGCGCAAGCGACCCCATCAATATTTATGACTCCGGAGAGAGTATAGAGATCGTGCGAGAAGAAATGGAACAGCTCCCCCCTCTCCTCCGGGTGGCCGTGACGATGAGGGAGATTGATGGTTTGAGCTACAGCGAGATTTCCAAGCTTCTGAAGATCAGCGTCGGAACCGCGAAGACGCGCGTGTTCCGGGCGCGACAAATACTCCGCGACAAACTAACTGCGAGGCTTGACTATGGAAAATAGTTGCCGGTACTTTGCTTACGTCGACGATTATGTCCACGGCGAGATGAACCCCGATGAACTTCAGGGGTTCGAGTCACACCTCGGCTCGTGCGGTCTTTGCACGGACGAGATCGGGAGAATCAAGAGCGTGCGCGCTGCGCTGGAAGAATCTTTTGCCGTTTCGCTGGACGAAAGGTTCAATTATTCCGTTGTCACAGAACTTAGAAAGACACGGAAGCCGGAGGCGGCCAGGGAGATACGAATCGCGCTGGAAGACATCATAATCAGCCTGGCGACGCTGGTCGCCATCGTCCTCATTGCGATTCAACTTTTCAACCGCCCGAAGGTTAGCTCGGTGGACATGGTTGGAAAACTCGACACGATCGAGAGAAGCTCCATGGAACAAACAAGCCTTTCGAACGACCAGGTACTCGAACTTGTATTGAGGAACAAATAAAGTGATAACGAAACGAACCCTCTTGGCAGCGATCGTCCTTTCATTGATTGTCGGAGGCATTGCCGGGGCCGAGGTTGACAGAGTCGCCTTCCGATCCGGCGAATCACATTTCGGCAAGACGAAGTTTATAAACTATATGACCGAGGAACTAGGTCTGACTGTCAACCAG
>JAJYOS010000029.1 GCA_021796055.1 Bacteroidota bacterium | reverse complement strand
ATCTTGAGTCCCTCAGTTGAAGAAGGATCGACGAGATACATTCCCTCCCAAGTCCTGGAAACTGAAGTATCGGAATTGAGTATGAACGCCCCCGGGTGGTCTCTTACCACAGTCGGGCTGCTCTGTCCCTGCGGGGCTAACCAGATACCCGGCGTTAGTCCGAGGCTCTTGATATACGACGCAAGTTTGTTCATTCCAGGCGCGAACCTCTCGTTCACTTTGAACCAGTTCCTGTTGTCTCCAGCGCCATGTCCTTTTCCCTGCCAACCGTCGTCAATCTGGACGAACTTCGCACCGTAAGCCTTCAGGTTTTTCGCGATCCAACGCGCGTTCTGTCTTATCTGGCTGGCATCAACGGTCTGGTAATAATAGTACCATGAACACCAGCCCGATGGAGGGAGCGGAAAATATTTCTTATCGATCGGCTTATAAAATTTTATGCCGAGCGAATCCCGGTAATAGTTCTTTATCACCCTCCCGTCATTTAGAATGACTTCATCTTTTGCCGGATCGAACTCGCCATCGGCGAGAGGGGTCTTGACATCTCCCAGGGTCATCACGAATAAATCCTTATTTGCGCCCTCATGTATTCTACACGGAATTGGGTATGGCCAGATCCTCGACTCGCGGTCGGTCGGCAGGGTGGCCACGGACGACGTTCGCGGACTGCTCGCCCCGAAAAACAGCGCCGAGGCAATCACGAGAAGCGTCCCCCAACTCGCGCGATTTGACAATAGTGGGTGACCGGATTTATTCATTTTGGATCTCCTGTTTCTGAATTTGAATTTAGATATTTCATGAATACTTTTCCTGAGGCGGGCGTACTCCCTCCCTTATTCGATGTGACAAACGAGGGCGTGAAAGGTGTGCCCCGACGATGAAGAAGGTCGATTACTCCTTTTCTGTCGTTACGGCAAATCTCTTAATCTTCTGTGTGGTTGTCTTCTGAAATTCCTCGTCTCGAACGACGAATCTCTTTATCTGTTTGTAAGTCTGCAGCTCACGGTTAACCTTCCTCACCTCGCCGTCGATAATTTCGTTTATCAATTCCGGCGTGATCGTGACGTGTTTTGTCTCCGATAATTCTATGAACGATTCCGCGTCGACGACGATCTGAGCCGCGATGATCTCCCCTTCCTTTTCGTTCTTCTCGCCGTAAACCATGCTCTCAATTATATACGGACTTCTGTTCAACACATCCTCGATTTCCTCAGGGAAGACGTTTTCTCCTCCCTTCGAGATGATGACGTTCTTCTTACGGCCGCTGATGTGAAGGAAGCCGTCTTCGTCAATGTATCCGACGTCCCCCGTCTTGAACCAGTCGCCCGCGAAAGTCTCCTCTGTCGCCTTCTCGTTCTTGTAATATCCGAGCATCACGTTGGGCGCCTTCGCGTAGACCTCCCCAATACCTTTTGAATCCGGGTTCGCGATTTTTATCTGGACATGCGGCAGCGGAGTGCCCGCAGCGTCGTCTTTGAAATCCTGAAGTCTGTTTAAGGTGAGTATCGGCGATGTCTCCGTCAGACCGTAGCCCTGGACAAACCCGAAGCCGAACTCCCTCAACCCTTTCGCGACTACCGGATCCGGCGCGGCGCCGCCCGCTATGAAACACCTGATCGCCCCCCCGAACTTGTGATGAATCTCCTTAAACACCGCCTTCTTAGAACTCTTCCAGCCGATCTTCGATAGAACGTCGGTCGCCTTGATCATCGGCCTTATGACGCGCGCCACCATCTTTTTCTCCTTTATACCGCGGTAAATCGCCTTGAACATCTTGTCGTAGAGGAGCGGAACCGCAAGGAGTATCGTGGGCTTTGCTTTCTGCATGTCTTCGACGACGGTCTTCAGCGACCTGGCGTACGCGACGGACGAACCGCCATATAGCGGGCACAGCATCCCACATGTGCATTCGTAAGTGTGATGCATCGGCAGAACCGAGAGGAACCTATCTTCAGGATATATGCCGAAGAAGCTTACCATATCGGTCAGGTTTGAAGCGATGTTATTCTGGCTGAGCATAACTCCTTTCGCTCTCCCGAGCGTGCCGGAAGTGAATATTATCACCGCCAGCTCCTCAGGATTGATTCGAGGAAGTTTGTCTGCCGATATTGCCGGGGTCTTGTTGATCAGCTCGACCATCGAGAGGAAACCTTCTTCGTCTTTTCTCAGGTCCATGCTGATATAGTGACGGACATGTTTGAGCCCGGCCATCTTCTCGCGGAACACCGCTTCGTATGTCTCCGAAAAGATGACCGAAGTCGCTTCCGATTCGTGCAGGATGTTCAATATCTCGTTGACGCCGAGGTTTTTGTCCACAGGGACTACGACCATGTTAAAGGCCATCGCCGTAAGATAGCTCATGGCCCACTGCACACGGTTTTCACCGATAACGGCGATGTGGTCGCGTTCTTTGACCCCGAGGTTCCTGAGCGCCGCTCCGAAGCGCAGGACATTCTCCATGAGAGACTCATAAGTCACCTCCCGAATGGGAGTCTCACCGAGATCCTGAAGGGCAGGCTTGTTCTTAAATCTTCGCGCGGATTGGACTAGCATGTCCTGTAAGGACTCGATGCGAGGTACATCGAACAGCGGAATGTCTGTTCTCATTTCAGGAAAACCTCCTTGTCTAAAATTTCGCGAGCTTCCGTTAAAACAACTAGAAGTAGACCTTGATCGTCTTTATAGAATTCTTTTTCGTGTCGACGAAGACATGATTTCCTTTGAACGGGATGGGCTTTCCGTCTTCCTCGAGGAAATTTGATTCGACAACCTTCTTCGGCCTCCTGGGCAACAGCAGGTCGGCCTGAGAATCTTTTCCTGAAGCATCGTACCATTCTACCACCCATGCCTTCGAATCCTCCGCCTGCTTGACTATCGTCAAGACAAGGTTTGACGGGGACAACCTGAAAAAGGAATAGGTTGATGGAAGCGGACCGGAATGTCGCGCTGAGATCGAAGCGATCAAAGGATTATTGAAATCATATCCTTCCCTTTCAGTCCCACCCGATTTCCAAGTGCCGGAATGAGAGTAAATCGCGTAGTCGATAGTGTGCTTCCCACGATCGGCCGTTGGATCGGGCCAAACGGGCGAGCGCAGGAGCGATAGGCGCATGACGCTTCCCTTTATGTCGTAACCGTATTTCGAATTGTTGAGCAAACTCACGCCGAATCCCGCGCCCGAAGATGTTGACCGGGCAACTTCTTCCGACATATCGGCCCATCTTTCGGCAGGGACCTCCCACTTCGCTTCATCCCAACTGTTCTTCGGTATCGTGGCACGCCCAATGGTTCCGTAAGGAATCTCGAATGTTGCCAACGAATCGCGCACGTTAACTGGAAAGGCGACCTTCAACATTGTATGGGTTTCCCACCAATCCACGTTTGTTCTGAAATCGACTCTGTCGATTCCGTTGTATAGAATTATATCCTGTTTGAAGAACGAGGTCGGGAAATTGTCGGTGGGATAGACGCCGATCTCTCCGGGCTTTCTAAGATCGCGGTAAACTCTCAGGACAACGCGTACCGGACCTTTCTCGACCACTTCTATCTTTCTAAACTTCGTCGGGTACTCGACTCGGGTCAGGCCGATATTCCACGCGTCCCACTGTTTCGGCTTATCTTCGAGAACCTGCAGCCGATTCCCAAATCCGGTGAGCACCTCTCTGCCGTTCTTCTTGTCAAAAATACCCTTTACCCAGCCGGAGTCGTGGTCGACTGTGACTTTGTAGAATTGGTTCTCGATAGTCGTGCTGTCGATCTCCAATCCCGTTGAATTAATCCGAGGCCTGATATTTCTCAAATCGTAGACTCTGTACCCCATCGACGGCACGCCTGAAGCAATGAACAGTATTTCGCGCGAGTAAAGTCCCTTATCCACAATTTGAGAAGGAACTTCCTTGCCGCTGACGTCATAAACCGAATAATCGCCGATGAAGCTTTCCGGCAACGGAACTCTCACGACATCTGATCTTTCCCATGACAAAGGATTGTAGACAACAACCGGACGACCCTTGACGTTGAGCGTGTTGATTCGCTTATCAATGTTAGAGAAAGATCCATCCAGCTCGTGCGTCCCGATCTCTTTGGCGATCCTGTATCTTTCCGCTGCGTCAATATAATTCTCCCGAATCCCCGAGCCGGGAAGTATGTCGTGGAACTGGTTGAACATGACCTCTTGCCACGCCTTCTCGATCGAAGCATTGTCGTACTTTCTTCCATACATCGTGGCGACCGTCGAAAACTTCTCGGCATTGGTGAGGAGCTCCTCCGACTCGCGATTCGCCTTCTTCGTCTCCGACTGAGTTGTAAAAGTGCCGCGGTGATACTCGAGATAGAGTTCGCTGTCCCAAACGGGGAGTTTCGATAGGTTTTGGTCCTTCAACCAGCTTATGTAATTCCCGGCGGTGCCGAATTCGACTTTCGGATAGATATCGAGAGTCTTCAGGCGATCGATCCGCTTCATCATTTCCAACGACGGTCCGCCGCCGTGATCGCCCACGCCGAAAAGGACCATCATCTTCGTGAAACCGGAGTTCGCTTCGAACTGCCTCATCCAGTCAGTCAGTCTGTATGGATCGGTAATCTGGTTGACGTAGTCGAACGGGAAATAGCTCAGTATCTTTGAACCGTCCGGCGCCTCCCACCAGAAAACGCGGTATGGGAAAACATCCGTGTCGTTCCACCCAATCTTCTGCGTGATAAAAGCGTCGATGCCTGCGTTAAGATAGAACTCCGGCATGTTCCAGGTGTAGCCGAAGGAGTCGGGATTCCACCCGATTTTCGCCACGACGCCGAGGTTATTTTTGAAATATCTCTGCGAATACAAAAGTTGGTGCATCCAGGACTCGCCGCTCGGAAGGTTGCAGTCCGGCTCTATCCACATTCCGCCGACCACTTCCCATCTTCCTTCCTTTACGCGCTCTTTTATCCCATTGAAGACGGCCGGATCATATTTTTGCATCCAGGCATAATATGCAGCCGCGCTTTGCGCGTAGGTCATATCGGGCCGGACCTTCATCATGTTCAGCACGGAGCCGAATGTCCTTTCGCAAATATCGATCGTCTCTTTATACCTCCACAACCATGCGGCATCTATGTGCGCGTTTGACACGAAATACAGCGTGTATTGCTTCGCGAAATCGGATATCGGTCTTAGAAGCGGCCTCACGACATTTACCGACTTCATGAATCCGGCTGCGTCTCCGTGGCGTAGGGCATCGACGTCTATTCTGGACGCGAGAGTCTGCAGAAGGCTGTTGAGATCAGCCTTCTTGCCTCTGTCCATATGAGATTTGTCGATGTGCGGATCCACCTTGACATGCGCGTTGGTCTGGTAAGTATCGAAGCTCAGGAGCTTCTGCCCAACCCGGAAACTCAGGGCCAGGTCCCGAAGAGTGTCGGGCAACTCGCTGATCGATTGACTTCTAAGTTCCGCGGCCAGCAGATGCATGTTTGCTCCGCCATTGACAGCCTTAATCGCTACCACAAACTTCATCCCAGGCCTGGCGTCATTGGTCAGCGTGAATTCCTTATCGAAAGGAAAGTATCCCCTGCTCTCTCCGTTGATCCACATGAATCCATAGTTATCAAGCTGGACGAAGAGGCTTATTCTGCCACGCACCGGGTCGCCTAATATGGTTTCCGGGAGGACGAAAGTGGTCCGCATCCAGCAAGAGTCGGCGTCAATCTCGCTTCCGAGTCTTACTTGCTTCCAGCCAGAATCGTCGAAGTTGAAGTTTGTTGGATCGCCGTTGAAAACCGCGGTGCTGAGGTCCGGACTGACGCGCCAGTCCTCAACGTAGGCGTTTGAAGCGGCGGAATCCAAGACTGACACCAGCCTGTCGACATTGGTCGGGCCGCCTTGCCTGCCGAACGCGATAGAAATTGGAACAAGAATAGCAACGAACAGCGGAACGCGGAAAAACTTTCTCATGAGCTAGCCCATAATTGTAGTTTTGCAAAGTACCACAAACACTTATATGCACGATCGATCTTCGTTCGCACCGAACGAGGAGTCGGAGGAGTTGCCTAATGCAAGCCACAGCGGCCGATAAATTTCGTGGTTTTTCGTTTAGGAATCAATTATCGAATGTCGCGATGATATGCTTGGCAAACAAAAACGAATATTGGTCACTCCATCTGCGCATCGGGATGGCGACGAATAGTCACCGCGATCAATCGCCGCTTCTGTTTGCGAAAGGAATGATGCCTCGGGTTGCCCGAGGCTTTCATAACCGGTCGGGATATTATAACTTATTCAGTAGCATGAACGAGCCGACACTAATCGGGAGATGGCAGTGAAGATACTTGCACCGGCGAAGATCAACATAGGACTTCGTATTATCCGCAAGCGATCCGACAATTATCACGACCTCCAAACAGTGTTCTATCCAATTCATCTTTCAGATGTACTTGAAATCGTCAAGGCGGACCGGCACGAGTTCTACTCAAACATCAAGCTCGAAGACGACGCGAACCTTTGCCTGCGCGCCCTCGACTTCTTCTGTGAGCGAACCGGCATCAACGCCGAGGTCAGGATGACGCTGAAGAAAAACATTCCCATCGGCGCCGGTCTCGGCGGCGGGAGTTCCGACGCGGCAGCGGTACTCCTTGCCCTGCAGGACATTTACGGCAAACCTCTCAGCGAAATTGAGCTCCTGAACATCGCGGAACAACTCGGCTCGGACGTTCCTTTCTTTCTGAAGAAGAGACCCGCTTATGCCACTGGGAAGGGAGAGATGATTGAGCCACTGTCATTCCAGCTAAATACTTTTATCCTGACCGTCACCCCCGAGATCTACGTGTCGACGCCGTTGGCTTACTCGCTCGTCACTCCGTCCGGAGAAAAAGATACGTCGCTTCGCGACGCGCTCCTCCGGCTCGGAAGCGACGTCGCCAACTACAAGGATGCGATCGTAAACGACTTCGAGCAACCGGTGTTCGAGAAATTCCCCGAGATCGGCCGGATTAAATCGGAAATGTATGCGTCAGGGGCTGACTTCGCGCTCATGTCAGGAAGCGGAAGCAGCGTATACGGATTCTTCCGAACGAGACCGGAGGCAGAAAACGCTCTCGCTGCTTTGGGCGCGCAATTCGCCCTGCGCGCGGGTGATATTACCGCGCCGTAACTTCTCACACAAAGCAATCTCTTCTGTACCATCTTCGTTTGGTCGCCCAATCAATGGGGGAGACCGATAGGAATCTCTCTGTTCCACCATCCACATTCCGGTTCATAGGCCTTCCCTCAACCATCCCCAGAAAACTCTCCCGACGTTAAACTTCGTGCCGATATTTGTGGCATTAAAATGTCATTAATTCTCTTTAATCTTCCCATAATTGCGAACCAACAGCCAGCTTCTACCGTTGGTAAAATTAGAAGCGACAGAGACCTTAGATGGAGCAGCAGCACGCCGATCGAACCAGGCCCCAAACCTTCTGGCATCGCCCAACAAGACGTGTGAAAGCTCCATTCTAACTAATTCTTCATTCTTTTGGCGAATGACTCATTTCTAAAGATTCCGGAATCATCACAG
Organism: Bacteroidota bacterium; assembly: GCA_021796055.1. The sequence continues at coordinate 9,459 of JAJYOS010000029.1, read as the reverse complement.
CCTTTCCGAATGGAGACTTTCTTAACACAATTGCAACATTATGAAAACGCGAGGTTAACATCCCACTCGTAAATTGTTGCATGAAAATGACAGAGACGGAAACCTTGAGCACAACGACATCATCTTTCAGGATAGCTCACATTTCGGACACGCACGTAAGCCCGGAATACAATAGACACAACGTTGCGAAGTTGAAGAACCTTCTCGCTTACATTGTGGACGAACAATTCGACCATATCGCCATTACGGGGGATATTACCGGCAATGGAGAGGACGGGGGTTACAGGTCGGTACGACGCCTCTTGAAATATTTTGACCTTCTACAATACGACAAGCTGAGCGTGACGATCGGGAACCATGACATCTTCGGTGGGGTACACAGGGCGGAGGATCTTTTCAATTTTGGAAGCCGTTGCCGGACCAGAGATTACGACGCGCAAGTCAGACTCTTCGAAAGATCGTTCAAGGAGACATTTCCGAATAAAGCCTACGCGGGCGAAAGCATCTTTCCTTATGTGAAGATAGTAGGCCCGGTGGCATTGATTGGAATCAATTCAATCTCCAGGTTTCACGCGATGTGGAACCCTGTCGGCTCTAATGGACGAATCGCGGACGCTCAGATCGAGGAAGTGGAGAGAATGCTTCTTCATCCTTCCATTGCCGCGCTGAAAAAGGTAGTTTTGATTCACCATCACTTCAACAAATACCGTCCCTTTTCCAACTCTCTTGGGACTTCCCTTTACCAGAAATTTGAAGCTCAGACGTTAAAGCTGTACGGCAAGGATCGAGTCGAACAAGTATTCAGGAAATGTGGTGTCGACGCGGTCCTGCACGGGCACACACACATCGAAGGGATTTACTCAAGATCCGGAATAATGTTTTCCAGCGCTTCGCTAAATCGGGTTAGAGACGGGGCCGATGTCGATGATCCCGTGGCCAAAAGCCAGCTCGGATTCAACGAGATTTCGGTCTCGAGCGAGGGAACGATTATGGTTAGCAAACGCCGCGTGATAGTTCAACCGAAAGGGACCTCCTCGCGGGCGCTCGATAAAAAGATCTACAGGTAGTAATCCCGGAGATTTCTCCCGGCGACTTCCTCCCCCATAACTCCCCATGCCAGCATATTCGGCATCGCGAAAAAGGACTCCTTACACTTAGCGCAAAGGATGTCTTTGCTTCATGAGTTGCTTTAGAAATTTACCGCCAGTTGCAGCTGGGTTTGGTATCCCATGTCCATTGGAAGCGGCGTCACGGCAACGTGGGCCTGGATCGCCTTGTTATGAACGTGGGCCGCGATCGCAGCTTCAAGCGCTGACGCGAAATGGTTGAGAAGCACGAACTCAAGCGCGTTGGTTGCGACCCTGAAAAGACTGTTCGCCTTGCCGCGAGCATCCATGTAATAACCGCTGTTCGGAGTGTCGGCTTCGTTGTACGCGATAGGTGGCGCTCCCTGCTGGCCATTTTGCAGCCAAAGGGCGTAAGGTGAATCAACCCAACCCTGCCTGAACTGCGGGTACTTCCCGATCAATTCGTAATACTCAAAATTTCCGTGAGGGAAAAGTTGATGGGTAAAATAACCGCCCATCGCCCCCTCGATCTGGTTAAGGGCGTACCAGTTTACTTGTGTCCATGGCGCCGCCGTGGCGCTTATGGTATTCGGCAGGAGCTGACCAATCCAGTTAGATATAACCTGCTGCCCCTGTGGGGTTGTACCGTTATATTGTTCCAGAGTAACGTAGTTATTCTTTATCCATTGAGCATACCTGACAACACTGTAGTGCGCGTTTTGGTAGTTATCGGCTGCGGTGCCATCCGCATACCTCATATAGAAGCTCTCCTGGTTATTTCCTTTCGTGGTCCAGATGAAATCTACCGCCCATGCCGCGGCCTCGAGAGCAAGAAACCCGGCGCCTACCCAGTAATCTTTGTTGTAGATCTGCCCCGCACCGGGAACAAGAAGAGAAAGTCCGCCCGCTGCCAGGGCTGATTTTGTTTCCACAGCATCGAGTGAGTCTTTCACTGCCGGAGTTGGCTGGACAGCGAAGAGGTCTTCTGAGAGAACCCCCGTCAACTTGGGCTCACTTGCCTGCGAGCCAAGATCGGCTGTCTTCAGGAAGAGTCCATCGTTAAATCGTGTCTGGGCCTCCGCGCCGAGCGAAAGCACGAGTATTACTAAAACAACTGTGCGCATCCTTGTCTCCCGAAATCTACCATGTCAAATGAAAATGTCAGCCCGAAATAGAATTTCCACTCTTTACCATACGTCGCAAACGTGTTGAACACCGGTATTTGCACATTGAACCTGTTGAAACCGTAGGCCGCATCGAAGAAGATCGCGGTCGGAAAGCTGTAGAAAGAAAATCCGCTGAATCGCAGTTCGCCTCCGGCATCCGTCTTAAATTTTGTCCCAACAGGCGAGCCGTCCCACGCGTTGCCCACGTCACCGTACGCGGACAAATAAACATCGCTTAGGTAAAACTGGAGAAACTGTTTGTTCACGTCCCTGAAAAGAGGGTATCTGTAAGTCAGATTCAACGACACCATCCTGTTGCCGCCGATCCCGTAGAAAGGATAACCTTTCATGCCTATAAGTCCACCGGCATAGAAATCGAAAAAGTCATCGATGGTCGGGCCGAATGTGTATCCGATATGCAGCTTCGTCGCGAGAGCGTCGTCGTCACGAAACAACGGGACCGCGAGATAGTTGACTAACTCTGCCTGTACGAAGTTGAACGGTTCGTATATCGGAACGAGCACGCCATTCTGGTACTGGTAGTTGCCGCCGGCGTTAAGATTATCCAATGAGCCCGTCACTCTCAGCCTCGACATGATTCCGAGCGGATTGACCCAGGAGTTACGGCTCGGGAAAATACCGTTGAAGTCAAACTCAGTGTATATCGATCTCCCCAGAAAATAGACATCACCCGATGAGCCGACATAAGCTCCAAGCGCCGGAAGTATGAAACCGCCGACTGTCGACGTATATCGATCGAAGGTAAAACCAAGCGACATGTTCAACTCCGGCGTGAAGATGTATCCGGAGAATGAAGCATCCACTTCAAGAAGATCGTAATTAACCCCTACCCCTACAGTGTCGAGGCCGAGACCGATGTTCGCATTCGTCTGTCGAGTGATGTTGTACACCGCGAGGGTAAACTGCGGATATATACCGAGCGACGATAGGCCCGGGATCTTGTCGTTATAATCGAACTGACCGAATATATCGCGCTCGAGGAGCCTGTTTATCGTCGCGCCGCCGAAGATATCGTACTTGCCCACTTCGTCCATGGAGCTGAAGTAGAATCCCGCTTTCAATTCATCGAAGAAACTGGAATGCGGATTGTAATTATCATAAAGAAGCACAGGATAAAACGACAGTGTAGTGGTACGGCTGGTATAAGGGACCGACCTGAGGTGTGGAAGGGTTATGTCGTCATAATGAGTGAGATCCCTCGGAACGTCGTAGCTTCCCGTGAAAAGGCCGGTCGTAGGATTAATGTCCACTACGTAATTCGGCGGATTCGGGATTGGCCGCGCGTCTTTCAACTCAGCTATCTTGTACCCGCTCCATTGGTAAGAGGAATAAACCAGGTCACCGTCTCGCGACATTGTCGGCTGGAAAGCTCCGCCGACTACGTTTGTCAAAGCCACAGTTGAATCAGTGTAGAGATTCATGCTGTAAATATTGAATATCCCGCTTCTGTCCGAAGAAAAAATCAGTGAGCTGTCGTGCGAAGCGAATACCGCGTTTCTGGAATCCTGGCCGTCGGGCGTGAGGAACTTGTAAGAGCTGTCGGCAAGGTTGTAGATACCTACGCGGCGCGAAGCGGCGAGCGAATAGCTGAACGATATCTTTGATCCGTCCTCTGACCACCTCGGATCATAAATCTGCTGGCCGTTTACAAAATTCGTCAGCCTCCTGATATTCGAAAACCGATGCGACGCGAGATCGATATTCGCCACATATAGGTTAGCCGTCCCATCTGTACCGCCGATTTCAAGTCCAGATGTCCACCTTACGAGCCTGCAAAGGAGCCCGAGAGGCTTATCATCGTTTGCGACGAAACAAATCTCTTTATCGTTGTGAGACAGCGATGGATATCGAGCCCTCAGGCTGTGGGTCAACCTGATTTCTTTTTTTTCTTTCAAGTCGTAAAGGTAGATGTCGTCGAGGCTGTTCCAAAAAGGATTATATCTCGTCTGTTTTGAATAGATGAGATAGCGACCGTCTTTCGACCACGATAATTCGCTGCTCACGCCATCCGTTATGTCCTTCTCTTTGTGAGTGGAAAGATTCATAACGTATATCGAGGACAGCCCGAAATAGTCGTTTGTCTTGTTGGAGCAATAGGCAACATATTTCCCATCCGGCGAAAAGACCGGGAAGAGATTCGCAAAGCCGACATCGCTGATGATTTTGCCCGAGTGCCGTGTCGCCTGAACCGCGGCAATCCTCGAGGAGTACATCTTCCCGAGGTAAGCCTTCCACTCGTCGTAGACCTGCTGGGCGGGTTTATGGAGCACCTGTTCGAAGGCATGGTTTATGGTCAGAGCATCAACCGCGCGCATCGCTATGGAAAGCCTCCTGAGCACGTCTGGTCCGTATGTAGTCGCGAGGTAATGAACGAAGGCGAACCCGGCATTGTAAGTGGACTCGTTTCCGAGACTCGTTTTTCCGAAACCTCCCATCTCCTGGAGAGAAAACATCTTGTGGTTCAGCACGTACTCGCGGAGGATCATGTCCCTGTGCGTGTCCCAGTAATCGTAGTGGAGCCGCGGGACATTGTACTGAGCCACTCCCTCAGCGAACCAGGCGGGAATGACTATGCCGCTGATCGGGTAACTTACGACCACGTTCGGGTAGCCGTAAAGGACATCGGGTCGCTGTGCGGCTTCGTATCCCAGCCACTGAAGATAAATCGCGGGAATGTGTCTCCCGAACTTTGTGGCCGTGTTCATCTCGATCTCGTGAGTGAATTCATGCGTCACCACGTTACGCAGCCAGTTATGAGTTCCGCGAAGATCGAAGTCGAGCGAAGAGGCCCAAATATTTATTTTATTGTCATAGAAGTACGTCTCGCCATTCGCGTAATCGTCGTTATCCCAGATTACGAAGGTGACTTTTTGATCAGGCTTGTGGTGGTACAGCTTCGTCAACGGACCAAACACCTCTTCAGCGATCTTCGCGACGGTCTGCGCCGTTCGCTCCTCACCCGGATAGTAGTCTACCAGGAAGTGCTCCGTCTCAATAGTCCGCCATCTGAGTTCGGGTTGTATGTATTCATCCTGGGCGAACGCGGCAAAAGGAACCGACACCACGCACAGTAGGAGAAGCAGGATCAATTTGCGGGACAAAGTCAACCTCACTTAACGACTGCAATCTTGATTATTTTGACGTCCCGCTCGTTTGACGAAACAGCCTCCACTCTCGCAAAATACACGCCGCTCTGGACACCGCCGGTGTTCCAGTCGATTTCATTTGCCATGCCGCCTACGCCGTTTACTTCGAAGTCGGCAACCTTTGAGCCGGCAAAGCTGTATATGCCTATGGATACTTTTGCATTGCTGCTGAGATAGAAATGGATTTTCGTCATGCCACCGGTGACGGGATTCGGCCAATTGTATACCTGGTTAGCGGGCATAAGGCTGGATGACGGCGGAAGCGGCTGCGACACGAGCCCAGTTGTAATCGCGTTCGAATGGTAACTGTTTCCGAGGAGATTTCCCCACAAGACCTGACTCGCCGAGGTTCCCTTGAAAGTCCAGCTGTAGAGATGGCCGTTTTTGCTTATTGCCGCAAGATAGAGATCACCGCTCACTGAATCATAAGCCACCGCCGAACTTCCGGCGAGGCCACTTCCGACACTTAGCGGGAATCCCGATACTAATTTGGCAGTCGCTCCCGAGAAGGCGTAAATCTCGCCTCCCTCGGTACCAAAGATTATATCCGGACTGCCGTTCAAATCCGCGACTGCAATCGAGCCGACTATGTGGTTCGCATCGGAAGGGAGTACTTCGCTTCCCACGGTTGAAATTGGAAAACCATCGAGCACTGCACCGTCGTATTGAATAGCATAAATTTTTGTCTGCGTCGCGAAGATTATATCACGGTTGCCATCACCGTTGAGGTCGGCCACGACTGGGCCGGAGACTATCGTGTCGCCTGGGAAAGGAGTGAACAATGTTCTTAAGTTGCCCTGTCCCGAACCTGCCGTTTGGAAATTGGATCCGACGTACCGACCGGTCAGTCCGATGATCTGCGGAGTCGAGTCGGGAGCCAACACTGCGTAAGTTAATCCCACGGGTCCAGGCGTTCCCAAAGCCGCGGGAGGTTCCAATCCGCCTGACTCGATAAGGCTATCTATATTCAGCCTGTATACACCAGTAGCAACGCCAAGGTTAAGGAGAAACGTACTTGTGTCGACCGCAGCGAATTGCCCAAACACGGTCGATACTCCCGTACCTTCTACCGCACTCGCTTGACTCAGTTGGATCGGAATCGGAATTTTGAAAGACTTGACATACGCGCCTGAGGTTCTGAACACTGAAAACTCACCGGGAGTTTTTCCGAATGAAATTATCTTCGATCCAAGTTGAAGGAGCGGCAATCCGGCTCCCGAGCCGCCGGCGGTGGCCGAAGTCGAGAAGAGAGTATCGACGTTTCCGCCACTAAGCTCTAATCCGCAAAGCGTCGAGTCGCTTATAGCGTATAGTGTTTTCGCTCCCGCCTGTCCTGAAGATACGACGGGCTGAAACTCTCCGCCATTTGAGGAGAGGAGTCCGTTTGAATCGGGCGTCGCCGAAGTTCCGTTCATGTTGAAAGCGTAGAGGGAGTCGCCGTTGTTAGCAATTACCTGAAGCTGACCGTTGGAGCTGATTCGCCCGAAGACAGGAGAGGAGTTACCAGTCGCGTTGTAAATATTCTTTGGGAATCCGGTTGTCGGACGGACGATCGAATCGCCGACCATAACGTCGAACGTCATCGAGCTGTCTGCGTTGCTGAAATTCGTGATGTAGATGTGTGAATCGGCGCCGCTGTAGCTGTCGGAATTCGGCAGCGAAGTCGGCGTGAACGCGTTCTTGTAACTTATGGTCGTGTTTCCCTTGAACCAGTAATCGAACGGAGAGCCTTCGTAGTAATAGAGCTGACCAGTTATGTCCTGGATGAGCCGTCCGATTTCATTGGCGCCGTGCGCCTCCATCACGCTGACTCCCCTGTGTGAGGGATCCGCGTTCACGGTATTCGTAGCCAGATTCGCGTTTATCACGTTCTGGTCGATGTGCCATATAAGTATGCCGCCATAATAGTGGATACCCGAGTTGGGGTCGGTATATCCGGGAAGCGCCCAATCGAACTCGTCCGCGTCGGTGACGACCCCGTTGATATTATGTATCTGCTGGCCGTCAAAGTATGCCGAGTCGCCGCCGTCAGGGATTACTATCGATTGCTTCGAGCCGTCATAAGCAGCGGTGATGCGCTCGCCATTGTGCAGCGCGTCGCGTTCCCTGTTTTCCAGCAGGAAATACTCGCTCCCGCTTATCGGGACTTCGAGCACCGAATACTTACCGGTCTCGTTCGCGTACAATGTGTATTGGGTAGCCGAATCCGGCGAGACAATCTTAGGAGTTACCCATCCGAGGAAAGCCTTCTCCCACGCGCACGGCTCCGGTGGGAAAATGCCTCCGTAAGCGAATGCAGACTGACCATCCATCAAGCCGAATGTGCCGATGCCGGTCACGCCTGTCTTAGTGTCGAACAAATCCGGGAGCCCAAGAAAACTTCCGAAGCTGTTCGCGAGAAGGCCGTTGGTTCCAAGAGTAAAGTCGAGCGTGTCCGGAGATTCCAACAGAAAGTAATGTTCGCTCTCCGGCATGATTATCGAGTTCGGGATGTGGAAGTTGCCGTTGTCGACAGGCTGCCCTTCATAGCCGGACCCGTAAATAGCCTGCAGGCTTTTCAGGTTCAGATAGATCGATGGAATATTATAAGGAAAAGGATCATACCCAACAGTCTGCGCGAAGTTGATGTCGCGGCCTGACCCCGCGTGGAAGATCACAAAGCACTGGTAATTCGCGAAATCAAAATTCGGGTAAATGGAATCCGCCTTCTGCCACGATTGTTGGTAGAGCAGCCCCAACGCGCCGTTCGACCCGCTGTCAGGCGGGGAGTAGTAGCGCATAGTGTGCGGGAGGGTAATGACCGAATCGAGGACGGTGTAGTTAATATTCATCTTCCCGCCCGAGACTTTATAGAAATAGTTCTTAAGGAAGAGAAGATGATTGTCGAAATAAGTCTTGTCGTGCGGGGGTGCGTCCAGGCCGGTGCCGTTCGACATATCGAAGTGGCCGTTCCCGCTTGTAAGACTGTCCTGGTCAGTCTGAAATTGTACCATGATGGCTAGAACGTTGACCGTTCCATTCGCCAGGGCCCTGTTGGAACGAGTGCTCTGGAAAGCCGTTAAAGGATGACTGAGCCGCCATGGCCCCGTGATGCCCGCCGCAAAGGTTGGGACTGCCCATCCGAAGGATCCGGCGGACAACATCGCGCCGAAGGCGATTGTCCGGAGGATCCTGCGGATCAAGAGGTTAGAATTCGTTTGTGCCACCTAGATTTAGGGAGAGAGAGAATCGCAACTGATTCGAAAGGGGATTATTCTGATCGAAGGTCGAGATATAGCTAAAATCAAATCCGTATATGCCGTAACGAATACCGGCGCCGAACGTCATGAAGTTACGACCTCCGAAATTAGGATTCTCCTTGTAATAACCCCAGCGAAGGGCGATGAGTCTCGGGCTGCCATACCAGTATTCTGCGCCGAACGACACTATGACGCGTTTCAATCCGCCGTCACTCCATGAAGTTATCAGCGACTTAGGCAGCGGGTCCACGTTATTGGTGTAGTTCCAAGTTGTATCGGTGCCGTTGATCGCGGAAATCGTCGAATCGGTCTGTACCCGTACCATGATACGACTCAGATCAAGAGTCACATAGAGATTATTGTACTGGCTCTTCAGCAGGTGCAGCGCCAAGCCCGCCCTTAGATTTGTCGGAAGAGGATCGGCCTGAGCCTGGTCGATGTAGTACAAATTCGGTCCGAGGTTGCTCAAATCTAATCCCAAACCGAGCCTGTTGCCTAGATCTCCGACGAGCGGGAGAACGAAATGCTGCGGGCGATAGAGCAATCCGAGGTCAAAGCTGACATCGGAGGCTATTCCACTGCCCACCTCCTGTTCGGCTCCGAACGGAGCGAGTTCGCTTCTTATGTACCGGAAATTCGCGCCGAGTCCGAGTCCTTTTGAAATCTGCGTGCCGTAACCGACGGTGATGGCGAACTCATAAGCGTGCCATGTGCCAATTATTTGCGAGCTTGCCGATGTCGTTCTGTTAAAAGTCCCGAGATTGAAATATGTGATACTCGCGCCGACATTGCCGTCCCAGCTGCCTAAGTCGCTGATAAC
>JAJYOS010000581.1 GCA_021796055.1 Bacteroidota bacterium | reverse complement strand
GTGCTGATGTTTCGCTCAATTTGACAATGGACTTCCTGAAATCACCGGACCTGTCTTCCGGCGCGGCATCGAGAAGTTTCGCGTAGGCACGCAGCCCACCGACAACGTTCAGGACATCGTGAAAGAATGTCCGCTGGAGGGCATACCTCCTCTTTTCATTGCTGATGTCCGCCATCGAGAAGACCGTGAACTGCCGTAGATCGAGCGGCAGCGGAATTGTCCAAACCCGAAGGTCGAGCGGCTCCTGCTGATCGGTCCGCGTTATCCTGCACTCCTGCACATCAGGCCTTCCCTTCTGCGCCGTGAGAATGGCCCTGACGGCGCCGCACGTGCTGCAGAATTCGGTGGTCCCGCAGCCACCCTCGGTCTCTGTGGAATGGACACACCCGAGCGCCTCGCCCGGCCGCATGCCCAGGGGAGACATCTCCTGCCCGACGAAACGACGAGTTGCTTCGTTGGCAAACACTATCTGCCTGCAACGGTTAAGGATTACGACCGGGTTGGGTACGCCGTCCACTATCGGGCGAAGCAGTGTACCGTCGGAAAATAACCTCGAGTCGATCTCGACTTTTTCAAGCGGCTCGCGTTCCGCGGGCGCAAATCTGGTCGTGGGCATTCCAGACTTCAATTCTCGTCTCCCTGACATTAATTTGAGATTGAACCGGCACCACAAAGTTGCATGACGAGAAGTTCGGAAACAAGCAGCGGAGGGTTTAAGTAGTGGACTATTTTGAACTGAAACATCAGCACACAGATAACACGGGACAAAACGAGATAACCACGGATCAAATTATTATTAATCGATGTATCATTGAGAATTCGTGCCTTATTCCGTGCACTCCGTGTGCAAAAATCTTTAAGTAGCCCACCACCAGGGTCTAGAGGCTGAGCATGTCGGGGACATTTGTGAAGAAATCGTACACGTTTTGTGTCGGAATCGTAACAAGGGAGCCCGGATTTGTCTCGGCTGGAGATCATTAGTACGAGAGGTAGACAGGAAAAAGATTTCAGATATCCTCCATGACCGCCGATGTGAGCTAGAAGACACGAGAAAAAATGGGTGTTGTGCTTGTATTGGCGCCGGTGTAACTTCTAAATGCGTCCGAAGCACATGGAGATTGAATATCGTGGATCCAGTGCGATTTGACATATTTTTGCAGACCGGTTGTCAAGGTAACAATTACCACATCTTAGTAATTATTACAAATCGCCGGAAATTAGATTTGAGTAGTACCACCGGCGCACCGCTGAAAAAGCTCCGTAAGGCCGTTAGAGGCCGCCACCCGAGAAAGTCCGGCCTGGAGCTAAAGACGGCACGCTGATTGTCCGATTACTGTAGGAGAGCCAATGGCAAAGATATACTATTTCTCGAAATCCCACATGATCTATGAGCCGATAAGGTGGTCCCGGCTCGCATTGGTAACTCTCGCCATATTTGTTGTCTCCTCATCTGCGACGATGATATGCGGCTATTTCGGCATCGACCCGCTCGGGCTCCAGGCATTACGCGCCGACAGCATTGCAAAGGAGAACAGCGTACTAAAAGCCCAGCTCGGCTCGCTCAACCGCAGGCTGGACAATTTTGCCATGGTCATGAAAGAACTCGGCACTAGCGACGATCAGTTGCGGACTTCCGTAAACCTTCCGCAACTTTCGCCGGACGTGAAGATGGTTTCAGTCGGAGGCGTTGCCGAGAACAGAGATTTCGGTGTATCGCCGGGCGCGAACAAACTTATAGCGGGGGCGACAAAGACTCTCGAGATTCTGGACAGGCAGGCAAAGCTTCAGGAAGATAGTTATGCGGATATCCTCTCAAAGTATAAAAGGAATCAGCAGCTCTTCCGGCATATCCCCGCCATAGATCCCATACGCGGCGGCATCATTACGGACGGCTTTGGGATGAGGTTCCATCCGATTCTCCATATTCTCCTCATGCATGAAGGGATAGACCTTGAGGCCCGAGTCGGCACTTCCGTGCACGCGACCGGTGACGGCACCGTTATCTATGTCGGTCGGCGCGGAGGATACGGGAACGTCGTGGAGATCGATAATGGTTTCGGATACTCGACGCTCTTCGGGCATTTGTCGAAGTTTCTGGTGAAAGAGGGACAGAAGGTCAAGCGTGGACAGGTCATCGCCCTCAGCGGAGACACGGGGCTGTCAACCGGACCGCATCTCCACTATGAGGTGAGAAAGAACGGTGTCCACCTGGATCCGACCGGCTTCTTCTTCAACGGACAGCAGTATAATACTCCCAAATTCTACGGACTACTCGCAAACAAGTAGTCTCAAACCGGTAGACCCTCTTATTCAAAATCCGGAGTGATTTCCCCATTAAGTAAGGCGTTGCGGGGAGATTTTATCTTTTCCCTTTCCCCTATTTCATCCAGTCGTTGTCCCGCATCCAGCTGAACAGCGGCTGCATCCATTTCTCCGACGGTATCCTGGCCGCGAATCCGTGTTCACCTTTCGGAATTATCACAAGCTCCGAGGGCACGTTGTGGTGACGAAGTGCTTCGAAGAACCCGATGCTGTTGTCGGGGTCCACTGTCTTATCGTCTTCCGCCTGGATCAGGAAAGTCGGCGGCGTATTCTCTGTGACATTCATCTCCCCCGAAAAGAAATCTATGAGGGAATCCGAGGGATGCTCTCCGAGGAGGAGGTTTCTGGAACCCATATGAGCCAGCTTGTCCGTCATGCTAATCACTGGATATACGAGTACCATGAAATCCGGCCGCAGGCTTATGCCTTCTTTGTCCGGGATGAACGCCTTCTCAAAATGCGTTCCGGCAGTCGACGCCAAATGCCCGCCTGCGGAGAAACCCATGACCCCGATTTTGTGCGGCTCGATTCCCCATGACCCGGCGCGTTCTCTCACAAGTTTTATCGCTTGCTGAGCGTCCTGCAGAGGACCGATGGTTTTGTCGACCATCGTGGAATCAGCCGGCAGCCTGTACCTTACCACAAACGCCGCCACCCCGTGTTGGACAAGAGCTTCGGCAATCTGCGTCCCTTCGATCTCGTATGCCTCCACATAGTATCCTCCCCCGGGAAATATTATCACTCCCGAGCCGGCGGACTCCCGACGATCTGGAAGATAGACGGATATCGAAGGGTCGGTCACATTTCTAACTGTGTTCACACCCCAGTTCTTTTCGATCACCTCATGCATTTCGACTTCTTTTGAATTCGGCACGCGCCCCGAATACAGAGGGATCACCTGCTGCTGGGCGTAACCGTCGGGGAGGAGGGAAAGCGCGCACATCATGAACGGGAAAAATAAGCCGGTGATATACATCATCTCAGGACCTTTCTATAATCGGATGAATCCCTATTGCTGCAGTAGTTTGTACGTATAGAACTCGCCCTTCGCGTTCATGAGTTCATCATGGGTTCCCACTTCTACGCACACGCCGTTTTTCAGCACCGCTATGCGGTCGGCATTTCTTATGGTCGACAACCTGTGGGCGACAATAAATGTCGTCCTCCCCTTGATGAGCCGCTGGATCGCCTCCTGGATCAGAGTTTCCGAAACTACGTCCAGCGCCGATGTCGCTTCATCAAGCACAATCACCCGCGGATCTCTTATCAATGCTCTCGCGATGGCGATCCTCTGCCGTTGGCCTCCCGAGAGTCTCGACCCAAGTTCTCCCAGAGGAGTATCCAGGCTTTTGGGCAGCTTGCGGACGAATTCCGCCGCGTTCGCGGATTCGAGAATCTCCCAAAGACGGCTGTCGTCAACCTTGTTTAGTCCATACGCGATATTCTCGCGGACCGACCCGCTGAAGAGAATGGTGGTCTGAGGCACGACTGCAAGGAACCGCCTGTACTGACGCAGGTCCATCGACTGCATATCCACGCCGTCGAGCAGAATCCGGCCTTCGGTCGGACGCCTGAAACCCATGACGAGACTCATAAGTGTCGACTTGCCGGAACCCGATTCCCCGACAAATGCCACGGATTCTCCGGATCGAATTTCAAGCCTGATATCGCTCAGAGCCCGGTGGGGAGCAGTTTCATCTGACCTGGCGGGGTACGCGTAGCCAACATTCTCGAACACGAAATGGCCGGCCACGGAGGTTACTTTGCTCTTCCCTTCGTTATGCTCTATGTCCGGAGATTCGAGTATCTCGCCTATCGATCTAATCGATTCGAATCCCCTCCGGTGAGGCGGCAGTCA
>JAJYOS010000028.1 GCA_021796055.1 Bacteroidota bacterium | reverse complement strand
GTAAGATTAAGAAGATTGGTGTTTTTACGAGCGGTGGCGATGCTCCTGGAATGAACGCGGCTTTGAGAGCGATAGTGAGAACTGCGGTTTATCACAATATTGAAATAGTCGGCATTCAACACGGTTATAACGGGATGATTAAGGGTGATTTCACCCCGATGGGTCCTCGTTCGGTGTCCAATATCATTCAACGTGGCGGAACTTTTCTCAAGACGGCCCGCTCGGCGGAGTTCATGACACGCGAGGGACGTGCTAAGGCAGCTGCCAACCTGAGTGCACAGGGTATCGACGGACTCGTTGCCATCGGAGGGAACGGGACCTTTCAAGGCGCCACTCTTTTGTACGAAGAGCACACGATACCGACAGTCGGTGTGCCGGGAACTATCGACAACGATTTATACGGCACCGATTACACCGTAGGTTACGACACGGCCATAAACACGGCGGTCGAAGCTATCGACAAGATTCGCGATACCGCCGACGCGCACGACAGGGTCTTTTACGTTGAGGTTATGGGACGAGATGCCGGTTTCATAGCCCTGGACGTCGGTATTGCCGGCGGTGCAGAATATATCGCAATCCCAGAGATCGAAGAGAATTTCGAGGCGATCCGCCAAAAGCTCACCATGGGCGGAAGGCAGAGAAGCAGCATCGTTGTCATCGCGGAAGGATGTTTCAACGGCGGCGCCGTAGACCTCGCGAGAAGAATGAGCGAGTTTGTCCACCTGCATTACCGCGTAACTGTTCTCGGACACATTCAGCGCGGCGGAAGCCCGACGGCGCGCGACAGGGTGCTGGCGGCGAAGCTGGGCTCGGCTGCCGTCGGTGGACTCTTGCACGGCGAGGTGAACGTGATGGCAGGCGAGGTAAACAACAAGGTCGCCTTCACTCCGATGCGCGACACCTGGGAAAAGAAGAAGGCCATAGACGGCAGCCTTGTTGAATTGTCACAGATACTTTCCATCTGAAGGGAAACCCTGGGCGGACCGTGTCTGGCCGAGGGTGTAAACAAGTGGAGCGATTTATTGACTGACATTGCGAAGAAATTTCTTATGCCGGCCGTGCTTTCAGCAGGCTTGCTCTTTTCCGCTCAGGGCTGCAGCTTCACGCAGCTGACGATCGGGGCTACAAGCGGCATCATCGACGGCGGTTTCAAAGCTATCAACAGAGAAACAGACCTGCAAATTGCTGCGCAGGCAATCCCGGCGGATTTGAAGCTTCTCGACGGCCTGATCATCGAAGCGCCGCATAATGAGAAGCTTCTCCTTCTCGGAGCACAGGGATACACAAGCTATGCCCTCGGGTTTGTGGAGGACTCCTCGAAGGAACGCGCCAACCTGTTTTATCTCCGGGCCCGCGATTACGGCCTCAGGATACTCTTCGAGAACGAGGACTTCAAGAAATATTTCAATGGCGACCTCGCGGATTTCCAAAAGGCTCTCGCCGAGTTCGGCGAAAGCGACGTCCCGGCGATTTTCTGGACTGCGAATGCATGGGGGAACTATGTGAACCTCAACCGTGATAACGTCGACGCACTGGCTCAGCTTCCGAAGGTCGAGGCGATGATGAAGTTCGTCCTGAAGTACGATCAATCCTATTTTTACGGAGGTGCGCACCTGTTCTTCGGAACGATTCTCGGAAGCCTTCCGGCAATGTTCGGAGGCGACACCACCACTGCCAGAGAACATTTTGAAAAGGCTATTCAGATAGCCGACGGCAAGTTCCTCATGGCATACTTCTATTACGCCAGGTCGTACGCCGTCATGACTCAGAACAGACAGCTCTTCGAGTCTCTCCTCAACAAAGTGATCGAAGCACCGGAGAACCTCCTCCCCGACGAGAATCTTGCGAACGAGATTGCAAAAGTGAAAGCAAGGGAACTCTTGAAACAAGAAAGCGACTATTTCTGAAAGGTTTGACATGACGAAGATTTCAAGAATGACATTTATTCTCTTCTCATTTCTATTGATGTACGGATCGTCCATTAAGGCCCAGCAGTACACTATCAAGTTCGCTACTGTTGCACCCGAGGGAAGCACGTGGATGAATGTGATGAAAGAGTACGACGCCGCTGTACGCAGGGAAAGCGGCGGGAGGCTCGGGTTCAAGTTCTACGCCGGTGGAATTGCGGGCGACGAGAAAGACGTGCTCAGGAAAATCAGGATCGGGCAGTACCAGGCTGCCGGTTTTACGGGCGTCGGAATGGGTGAGATCGCCCCGGAAGAGCGTATTCTCGACACGCCGTTTCTATTTCACGATACATCCGAGATTAATTACATCTATGACAAATTCACTCCTCAGTTCAGCCAGGCATTCGAGCAGGGCGGCTTTGTTTTCCTCGGATGGGCGGAAGTTGGGTTTGTCTATGTCTTCACGCAGAGGCCCATCTATTCCGTTCAGGACATGAAAGACGTGAAAGCGTGGATGTGGGAAGGCGATCCGATAGCTGAGGTCTCCTTCAAGGTTCTGCATCTCGCTCCCATCCCGCTGTCGGTGATGGACGTGAACTCCGCGCTTCAGACCGGAATGATCAACTGCGTATACTCGCCTCCGCTCGCGGTGATCGCGCTTCAATGGTTCACGAAGGTAAAATATATGCTGGACGTCCCGCTTGCCAATTCGTCAGGTGCCGCGTTGATCTCAAAGAGATACTTCGACACGCTGCCGCCCGACCTGCAGCAGATACTCCTGAAGAACGGCCAGATCTATATGAAGAAGCTTACCGAGCTCAGCCGTTTGGACAACATAAAAGCCATAAAGACAATGCAACAGCAAGGCATAACGATTACGCATCCGCGTTCGAAGAGCGAGCTTGCTTACTATTACCAGACCGGAGAGGAAGCGCGGCAGATGCTGGTTGGCAAACTGTACTCGGCCGATCTGCTGCACCAGATCGAATCGGCACTGGCAGAGTATCGCAGGGAGCATCCCGGAAAGTGAACGTCCTTCGAAAAATAGAGAGCGTGCTGGGATTCATCGAAAACCTGGTTCTCGTGGTGTTCCTGACCGTTACGGTGGGGATGGCTTTTTTGCAGGTAATACTTCGGGAGTTCTGGTCGACCGGAATTATCTGGGCCGACGTGTTTCTCAGGCATCTGGTTCTGTGGATAGGGTTCTTCGGCGCTGCGCTGGCGGCGAAGGAATCGCGGCATTTTTCTATCAACATCATAACGAAACGGATGCCGGCCATGCTGCAGAGGATTGTACAGGTATTCCTTCATGTGACTGCCGCAGTCGTCTGCTATTTCCTGTACAGCGCCGGGATGTCCTTCGTCGCCGACGAGATCAAGTACAATAATCAGCCTCTCTTTACGATCCTCGGAAAGGATGTCATGCCGTATTATATGGAGGCAATTATACCGATAGGGTTCGCCCTGATCGGCCTGCACTTCCTGTTCAGGGCGATCGAAGCAGCGGTCGAAGGCCCGCAGTCTGCCGAGGTCGTTTGATCCCGGTCGCCCCGCTCAACCTGAAATTGAATCTTCCCATCCGGCTTTGCATGAAACAACCGGTGAGGCCCATTTAAAATGTCGTACGTTATAATAGGCATCGCCATCCTGCTCCTTGTCCTGCTCGGCGAGCCCGTCTTCATACTCATCGGGGCGGGCGCTCTTCTTCTGTTCAGGTCAATCGGAGTGGACACTTCCGCCGTTATCGTGGAGCTCTACCGGCTCGCGAGTCTCCCTGCGCTCATCGCGATCCCGCTCTTCACATTCGCAGGCTACATTCTTGCCGAGAGCAATGCACCGAAGCGACTCGTGCGGCTTGCGCAGGCATTCTTCGGCTGGATGCCGGGCGGGCTGGCGATCGTGTCGCTCATCTCCACCGCAGTCTTCACGGCTTTCACCGGCGCATCCGGCGTAACTATCGTGGCTCTCGGTGGACTGCTTTATCCGGTGCTTGTCAAGGAATCATACCCGGAGAGGTTCGCGACGGGACTCATGACGACTTCGGGAAGCCTCGGACTACTTTTCCCGCCGAGCCTGCCGATCATTCTGTACGGCATCGTCGCGGGCGTCAGCGTCGATAAATTATTTGCCGCCGGAGTGATCCCCGGGATCCTGCTGATAGTAATGTTGTCCGCATACAGTATTTTCACCGGTGTGCGGGCTGGAGTGAAACGCCAGGCTTTTTCTTTTACGGAAGCACTCGGAGCTCTCAAGGGAGCAGGATGGGAAATTCCGCTTCCGGTCATCATCATCGGCGGGATTTACGCCGGCTATTTCACCGCGACGGAGGCAAGCGCGATCATGGCGTTTTACGTCTTCGTCGTCGAGGTCTTCATACTCAGGGATGTGAAGTTCTTCAGGGACCTTCCGCGGATTACGAGGAAAAGCATGATGCTTGTAGGCGCCATCTTTGTTGTCCTGGGTACGGCGCTCGGGCTGACGAATTACCTCATCGACCAGCAGATTCCCATGCAGATGTTCCAGCTTATACATCGCTATGTCTCAAGCCAGCTTGGTTTTCTCATACTGCTTAACCTCTTTCTCCTCGTGATAAATATGGTGGAGATATTCTCCGCGATCATAATAGTTGTCCCTCTCATCGTGCCGATCGCGATGCAGTACGGCATTAACCCGGTTCATCTCGGCGTGATATTTCTCCTGAACCTGGAAATCGGGTACATGCTGCCGCCGCTGGGATTGAACTTATTCATATCCAGCCTGCGTTTTGAAAAGGACATAGTTAAGATCTACAGGGCGGTGCTGCCATTCCTTGCGATCGCGCTGCTCGCCCTTTTTATCGTCACGTATTTGCCGGATCTGAGTTTATATCTTACGAGGATATTGAAGGTACAATAATATGGGAGCTCACCTGTTCGTCGCCTCGATCTACGACGCGTTCATGGTGCCTGCAGACAAGCTCGGTTTCGAACAGGTGCGCCGGATGGTGGTCAAAAACGCACGCGGGCGGGTTCTTGAAATCGGTGCCGGCACAGGATTGAACTTCCAGCATTTCGAGAAGGCGGATTGCGTACTTGCCATCGAGCCGGATCCCTTCATGCTCAGCCGGGCAATTGGTAGAATCAGAGATTGCGCCGCGCTTACACGAGCGAGAGCCGAAGAACTTCCTTTCCCGGATAATTCGTTCGATACAGTCGTCTCGACACTTACATTCTGCACCATCGGCGATCCGCTGAAGGCAGCGAGTGAGATCAGGAGAGTGCTCAAGGACGACGGCTGTTTCTTCTTTGCCGAGCACCCGATCGCGGAACAACAGGCGCTCGCCAAAGCTGAAAAGCTCCTGACTCCGCTGTGGAAACGAGTTGCAGGAGGATGCCACCTCGACAGGGACATTGTCTCATATTTCAGGTCGGCAGGACTCAACATAGCTGAGATCATCAGGCTCGACTCGTTTTTCGTTGCCGGCCGCGCTTCCAAAAGCGACATTTGCGCAAGTCCCGGAATTGAAGCATGAAATACGCGGTCATCTCCGACATCCACTCGAACTTCGAGGCACTCATGAAGGTGATGAGAGACATTCGTACGAAGCACGTGGATGAAATCATCTGCCTCGGAGACGTCGTCGGATACGGCGCGAACCCGGATGAAGTTGCCGAGGTGGTCCGCAGCGAAGTGAAGTACACAGTAAGGGGAAACCATGACGATGCGCTGTACGACGACGGCACATATTCGATGATAAATCCATACGCAAGGGCAGCCGTAGATTACAGCCGCGAGGTGCTCTCCGCGGAAAACAGCGAGTGGCTGAAGGCTCTCCCTCTCACGCATAAAATCGGCGACGTGCTTCTCGTTCATTCCTCGCCTTCCGAACCCCACGAATGGAAATACGTTATCTCCGAGACCGACGCCCGGGTGGAGCTCTTGGCTTTCGAGGAAAAGATCTGTCTTATCGGGCATACCCACATCCCCGTAATCTTCCGGCGCAAGATCGGCGATTCGACGGTCAGGGAACTTATCAACGTCGGAAGTGTAGGGCAGCCGCGCGATGGGGACAACCGCGCAAGCTACGGCATAGTCGACACCGCGAATCTTACTTATGAGAATTTCCGGATAGAATACGATTACCAGCTGGCCGGGAACAAGATAATTGCTGCGGGGCTCCCACCGTTTCTGGCCGAGCGGCTTCAGCGGGGAAGATAGTCCACCATCCTTTCCGTCGGTCTCGTGGTGGGATGTAAATCAGTTCGTCCAAGGTCGGCAGGCCTGCCGACAAAGTACCTCCGGTGTGATCCGAAGCAGGCGGATTTTCGTCCGAATATGCTTAAATTTTCCAGACGGGCATATGTCAGGGCAGACGAAATTAATCTTGATGGTTGCTGCGTTAATGATCTGCACTTCAGTCGCGGCGGCCCAGAATGTCGACGGGGAGAGCCATACTTATTTCTACAGAGGGCTCAACTATGGCTCCGAGTCGCTCTATAATCCACTCTCGTTCATTATCAACGGCGGGTTCGATATCCTCCAGACAGAGGATCGAACGAGAAACCTTGAACGTGTGGCCTTCGCGACCGGAGTCAAAAACGTGACTTTCAACCTGTCCAGCCCGTTCAAGAGCATCCGTGCCTACGGAGTGAAAGAGTTTTTCGCAGATGAGATTCTGCCGGTCAGCGCAGACAAGAAGAACATGCAGTGGCTGCCGAACTACGAGCTCCATCTAATCGGCGGCGGAATGGAATACAGGGCGATGGCAGAGTGGTACGCTGCTCACGGTTTTGACTATCCGAAGACAGCTTCGCTTGTTACGATGGCTGTGCAACATTTCGTCAACGAGGTAGTGGAGAACAATAACTACTTGGGGCGTACCGTCGACCCGATCGCCGATATTTACGTCTTCGACCCGCTCGGGATCCTGCTTTTTAGCCTCGATCCGGTTTGCGAGTTCTTCAGCCGGACACTGAATCTGACGGACTGGTCCTATCAACCGGCTTACAATCCGACTCTGGGAAATCTGGAGAACGCCGGCCAGAACTTCATAATAAAATACAGATTCCCGTTCGGCAGAAAGTATGCACTCTTCTACCACTTCGGCATGAATGGCTTGCTGGGATTGTCGTATGAGTTTGAACAGGGAAAATGGTTCAGCGTTGCGGGAGGTCTAAGGAATACAGAGGACGTGCTCGTGCCTGAAATTGCAGGCGCAAGGAAGCAGACGGCGGTACTTGAATGGAATGCGGGCTTCTTCTACGACAGGAATAATTCGCTGTTGTTCTCCCTCCTCGTGACCGGTCAGAGAAGTTACGGCATTGTGGCGAACGTTTATCCCGGGCTCGTTTCGATTGCAGGTTTCAGCCCCGGCTTCTTTGCCGCGCTTACATCCGGGAGAACTTTGATATTCGGTGTAAATGTATCATACATACCGCTGGGACTTGCATCAAACATCACAACCCGCCGGTGAGAACCTCGACTCACTGTCGAAGTGAGTCGAGGTTTCGAAGTTCAATGCAGGAAATCTTCGACTGTCTCAATGAACATGTTCGGCTGATCGACGAAGGTCATGTGTCCGCTGTGCGGAAATATGACAAGCTTCGATCCGGCAATTTTCGAATGCATTTCTTCCGACAGCCAGGGTGCACATTCGTCATGGTCGCCGCATGTGATGAGAGTCGGTACCTTTATCGTAGACAGCTTGTCGACGTACTCCACCGACTTGAGGTTGCCGTCGATAACGTACTCGCCGTCTGATCCCCACATCTCACGGTACAATCGCCATGACATGTTTCCGCTCGCTACCGGGTCGTAGTTCGGGTCTGGCCGGTTCTGGTACAGATACGGGAAGTAGCCTTCGCCCCACGCCGCTATCATGTAAGCATTCGTATATCTGTTTTGCTCGTAAGGCAAACCGTGTCCGAATAGCCCCGCCTTCTCCATTTTGTCGATCCGGTTCCTGAGCTCCGGAGACATGCTCTCTTTTATCTTCGCGAGGACCTGGTTCATTTGCGAAGTGCTGGGGAATGTGCTGCACAGAATCAGGTGCGTCAAATGCTGCTGGTACTTGAGTGCATACGCCTGCGCCAGGACGCCGCCGTACGAATGACCCAGCAGACTCATCTTTCCGAGATCGAGCGCTTCCCGGACGGCCTCCACATCTTCAACCATGTTCTCAACCGTGTACTTCGTCGAATCCTGCAACCTCTGCGATTGTCCGGATCCTCGCTCGTCGATGAAAATCAGCTTATTGTTTCTTGCCAGAGGAACAAGGTAAGGGAGAAAATAATCGTGCGATGCACCCGGACCTCCGTGGACTATCATGAGCGGCTCCCCTTTGCCAAACTCTTCATAATATATCATGACTCCGTTCGCGTCGACGAAACCCCGATGTATTTTGTACACATTATCTGAAACCGCGGTGCCGGGTTTCGATTGACAACCGAAGAAAAGCGATGCGAAAAGAATCATCAGTGAATATGACATCAAATGTCGCATGATTTATCTCCTCTTTGTGATTGTGACGAATCTCCTTGAAGCATCGGCAAGAAGACAAACGCCATAGATGACTCCCGATGCTCGTGAGGTCGTGATGAATTCTTGATGGGCAGATTTGCAGAATCGAAGGAAGAAGTTAGGGTAGGGCTTTCTATTCTATTCAGAGTGGGCATCCCTTAATTTCGATACCTAATTCGTTCCGAAGACCGTATCGCGTGCGGCGATAGGGCGAAGCGGTTGGGCGCGCGAAGTTTTCCCCGGTCAAGACTCGCGGACGGCAGCCAAATCACACCATCGCTGTCTTTTTTCTGGATTTATATCTATCGTCGTGGTCGAGTATCCGCTCGCGCAGTCTGATCGACTTGGGCGTGAACTCGACGTACTCGTCGTCGTTTATCCACTCGATAGCCTTCTCGACGGTCATCAGCAAAGGCGGCTCGAGTCGGATTGCCTCGTCGGCGCCCGATGCGCGCATGTTTGTCAGATGTTTCGTCTTGCAGACGTTGGCGACGATGGTGTCTTCCCGCGCGTTCTCTCCGACGATCATCCCGGCATAGACCCGGGTGCCGGGTTCGATGAAGAATGTCATCCTCTCTCCAAGCTTCCACATGGCGTAAGCCACAGCTGTACCTGTTTCCATTGCCACGACCGCACCTTTATTTCGCCCTTCGATTTCTCCCTTGAAAGGCTCGTACCCGTGGTAATTATGGTGCAGGATTCCCGTTCCCTTAGTCTGTGTCAGAAATTCCGTCCTGAAGCCTATGAGTCCTCTTGCCGGCACGATGAATTCGAGCCTTGTGTTGCCGTGACTCGGGACCAGGTTCTTCATCTCACCTTTCCGGCGGCTGAGGTTGTCGATGACGGTGCCCACAAATTCGTCCGGGACGTCTATGACCACGTGCTCGACCGGCTCGTGGAGCTCGTGGTCAACGGTTTTGTAAATGACCTGCGGTTTTCCAACCTGGAATTCGTATCCTTCTCTGCGCATGGTTTCGATGAGAATTGCCAGGTGAAGCTCGCCCCTTCCGCTGACGGTGAAGATATCCGGGGTGTCCCCGGGCTCGACGCGCAAACTCACGTTCGCTCTCAGCTCGCGCATTAACCGCTCCGCGAGATTTCTCGTCGTGACGTACTTTCCTTCCGTACCCGCGAACGGCGAATTGTTGACGACGAAATTCATGGACAGAGTCGGCTCTTCGATATTCACGAACGGCAGAGGCGTGATGTCGGCGGGATCGCATAGAGTCTCGCCGATGTCGACGTCTTCCATCCCGGCGAGCGCGATGATTTCGCCCGCGCTTGCTTCCGTGGTTTCGTTCCGCTTCAATCCTTCGAAAGTGTAAATCTTTGTTATCCTCGCGTCCTCGACTCTACCGTCCTTGTGAATGACGTGCATCGGTGCTCCATCCCTGATCGTTCCGCGGAATATTCTGCCGATTCCGAGTCGGCCGATGTAATCGTTATATTCGATGTTCATGACAAGCATCTGGAATGGATGTTCCGAGTCGGCGGGCGGCTCGGGTATCTGTTTCAATATGGTTTCGAAAAGCGGGGAGAGATCGTGATTCTCCCGGTCGAGTGAGTATTGCGCGATCCCCTGTTTTGCGATAGTATACACTACCGGGAAGTCGATCTGCTCGTCGTTCGCGCCGAGAGAAATAAAAAGGTCATATACTTCGTTCAAGACTTCGGCCGGGCGGGCGTCTTTCCTGTCGATCTTGTTGATCACGACGATCGGTTTGAGGTCCAGCTCGAGTGCCTTACGAAGCACGAACTTTGTCTGCGGGAGCGGCCCTTCAGCGGCGTCCACGAGGAGGAGAACGCCGTCGACCATCATGAGTGTCCGCTCGACCTCGCCGCCGAAGTCGGAGTGGCCGGGAGTGTCGACTATATTTATCTTAACATTTTTGTATCTTACCGACGCGTTCTTTGCAAGTATTGTGATCCCTTTTTCACGCTCGAGGTCGTTCGAATCGAGAATGCGGGTCCCCATGTTCTGGTTTTCCCTGAAAGTGCCGGTTTGCTTGAGCATGTGGTCAACCAACGTTGTCTTTCCATGGTCAACGTGAGCTATTATGGCTATGTTTCTCAGTTTATATTCTCTCATTTCAAAAAATCTTCTCCAAGCGATCTGAACGATGTTCGGGTATTTTCACCACGGTGAGCTTTTCCCGGGAGCCGGGTTTATGCCTTGCGGCGAAGCGCCGGGTGCGTCAGCACCTTGGCGCCAAGGTGCTTGATCCGGAAGTTTTCTCCGGAGGAACTTGCTTACGCTGGTAATAAGATAACAAAGATGGGCCAGATAGAAAAGTGTGCCTGTCGGCCACTCGCCTAACCTCTTAAATAACAGAAAGTTGGGAGTCCAGGACATGAAATGTCACAGAAAGGCATAAGATGAGCCTGACGATTTTTACCGTCGGCCATTCCACACGTGCCATAGGCGAGTTCATTTCGCTTCTTGTGGAAAACCGGATTCAACTACTGGTCGACATTCGCACCATCCCGAGATCCCGCCACAATCCTCAATTCGGAATGGAATCGCTGGAGAATTCATTGCGCGCCGCAAATGTGAACTACTCTCACATGCCTTCCCTCGGCGGGTTGCGCCACGCCCGAAAGGACTCACCGAACGGCGGATGGCATAACGAGAGTTTTCGCGGTTTCGCAGATTACATGCAGACCGATGAATTCGGAATCGCTCTTGAGAATCTGATGAGTTCAGCGGCTGAGCTCAGGCTTTCCATCATGTGTGCCGAGGCGCTTCCATGGCGCTGTCACCGGTCGCTGGTCTCCGATGCACTCTTTGCGCGAGGAGTAGAAGTTCTTCATATAATTGGAAAAGGGAGCGTAAAACCTCACAGACTCACCTCCTTCGCCAAGGTAGATGGAGAAAAGGTTTGGTATCCGCCTATCGACCCACCACTGTTCTGAATTCAGCCCTTTGAACTATCTTCAGTCCAGGAGTGTTGAGTTTTTAAACGCCGGACGGACGAAATAAGGTGTGTCAGAAAATGCATTAGGTGGTAATTCCGTCCGGCTTTTTTATTTCTCCGAGCCCGCTATGGGCAATTCCCAAAGCACGCCTCTCGATCCGAATTCTTCTGCGAAGCAAGATTGAATTGAGAATAGTGAAGACAATTGCGGTGATGTAACAGGAAAAAATAAGTGGGATGACTGCGAGTTCGGTAATGACCGCGACGTAGTTGGGGTGTCGTAAGAATCTGTATGGCCCCTTGTTTATCGTTGGATGATTTGGTGCCACGATGATTCTTGTGTTCCAGTAAACTCCGAGTGATGAAATTGCCCAGTAACGAAGGAATTGTGCCGCCGCGAAGGCGGCAAGAAACACGATCCACAATGAACTTGGAGTGCGTTTCATTAGAATGGTCTCCAGCGGAAGTGCGACGAAGAAAGCAGCGTGCATTGCGACTATGAACGAATAACCCTTCCTGTCAACTTCAGTCGCGCCGGCTTTCTTCAAAATGTTCTCGTGCCGTTTCGCGACTGCAAGCTCCGCAAACCGCTGGATCAAAAGGAACGAAAGAAAGATGAGGAGCGCGGTCATTCAGTCCTGAAGAGAATCAACTCTGAACTGAATCCGGGCCCCAGAGCCGAAATGAGGCCGTACTCTCCCGTTCCGTATTCTTTGCTTTCGAGAAATTCCTTTAGAACGTACAGGACTGTCGGGGAAGACATGTTGCCGTGCTCGCTCAGCACTTTACGCGTAAAGCGGAGTTCATCGTGAGTCAGGCCGAGCGCTTCCTCGTATGCGCTTATGACTTTCGGTCCGCCGGGATGCAGTATATAGTGCTTGATGTCCTGCAGGCGCAGCCCGTTGTGCGCCGCTATTTCATCGATGTTCGGCCTCACGCTGTTGTGCACGATGGTCGGGATGTCTTTGCTGAAGATTACCTTGAGGCCATTATCTTCCACTTCCCATCCCATTACGTCCAGCGAAGAATCGTATATTGTTGAAAGCGAGTTTAGCAGCACAAGACCTTTACCCCGACTCAGCGGATGTTTATCGCCCGCGACGAGCACTGCGGCCGATCCATCGGAGAAGAGTGAGGTGCCGATCAAATTGCTTTTACTGTAATCGTCCTTTCGAAACGTGAGCCCGCAGAGCTCGATCGCGATCAGGAGGACCGCATGCTCCGGCATCGCCCGCGTGTACTCGAGAGCCCGGCTCAATCCTACCGCACCGCCGGCGCAGCCGATTCCCCAAATCGGTGTCCGTCTGACGTGCGGATCGAAACCCAGTATATTATGCAGTCTCGCGTCGATGCTGGGAGTTGAAATCCCCGTACTCGAAACGAAAATGATGTGGTTGAACTCCTTAGGACTTATACCGGCTGCCGCCAGACATTTCGCCGCGCAGCTCGCCGACATTCTGACCGCCCTTTCGACGTAGAGCCGGTTCCTTTCGGAAAAGCCGTGGTCGTTGCCGTACCATGACCGTTCCTCGGTGAAGTGGCGCGTCAGGATCGAAGCGTTGTTGAACACACCGATCAGGCGATCGATGTCGTCGCGGCGTCGCGAGAAGATCGCTCTTGCGAACTCTTTTACCTCGTCCTGCTCGACGCGAATCGGGGCATTTTCAACTGCTACCGAGATTATCTTTGGCATTCGAATTCTCCTTTGAACGAGCGTCTCCGGTTCTCCTGGCTGCTGTTTGGATATTTGCGACGGCTGCCTCAGGAAATTAACCGGGACTGTATGTTTTCCATTAAAAAGTTTGTAGTTCCGGCGGTATTTATTATTCTCCGAAGTTGGAAATCCTAATAAACGGACATCTGGTGAACCCGGCACCTTCTCCTTTTTTCGGCTCGAACGATTGATAAAATGAATAACAGGAACATGTCAAATTGAAACAAATAAGAGAACATCTGCTATTTGGAACCGTTATATTCCTTTTATTTTTGTCATCTTCAGCTCATGCGCAATCGGCTGACGGACGGCTCACGCATGACAACCCGGCACATGTCACTCGGGAGGTTATTACCGTGAATACGGGCGACACTACATGGATGCTCGTATCCACCGCACTCGTGATGCTGATGACGCCGGGGCTCGCCCTTTTTTATGGCGGTATGGTTCGCCGCAAGAACGTTCTCGGGACGATAATGCAAAGTTTCATCGCTATCGGAGTTGTTACCGTTCAATGGATACTTTTCGGATATTCGCTCGCGTTCGGACCTGACGTCGGCCATCTGATTGGCAGTCTGAAATGGATCGGTCTCAGCGGCGTCGGCTTCGCTCCCAATCCGGAATATGCCCCGACGATCCCGCATGAATCTTTCATGATGTTTCAAATGATGTTCGCCATAATTACTCCTGCATTGATAACAGGAGCGTTTGCCGAGAGGTTCAAGTTTAAAACGTACATTCTTTTCCTTCTCATGTGGGCCACGCTGGTGTACGACCCGCTGGCACACTGGGTGTGGGGAGTCGGCGGATGGATGAGGAACCTCGGTGCGCTGGACTTCGCGGGCGGGCTTGTCGTTCATGTCAGCTCGGGGGTTTCCGCCCTGGCCGCGGCGATAATCATCGGCAGGAGAAGAGGATACGGCCAGGAACCGATGCCGCCTCACAATCTCACCATGACTCTCATCGGTGCCGCGCTCCTTTGGTTCGGATGGTTCGGCTTCAACGCCGGGAGTGCGCTTGCCTCGGGCGCGCTGGCAACTTCTGCTTTTCTCGCAACACAGATCGCTGCATCCGCCGCGGCGCTATCGTGGATGATGGCCGAGTGGTTCACGCGCGGGAAGCCGACCGTGCTCGGCGCAGCATCAGGCGCAGTTGCAGGGCTCGTCGCTATCACGCCCGCCTCCGGGTATGTCGGGCCGATGGCCGCGCTGGCGATAGGTTTCGCCGGCGGGATCGTTTGCTTCACAGGAATCCGGTTGAAGGAAAAATTCGGTTATGACGATTCGCTCGACACGGTAGGAGTTCACGGTGTCGGCGGTGCCTGGGGCTCTATCGCAACGGGACTGTTCGCTTCGGTTCTTATCAATCCTGCAGGTGCCAACGGCCTCTTTGAAGGCGGTGTCAGGCTTCTCGGCGCGCAGGTGATGGCACTCGTCGTCGTGATTCTCTACGCGTTCGGAGTTTCATGGGGAATACTCAAGCTTCTCGACAAGACCATGGGACTGCGTGTTTCTCCCGAAGATGAGATGGACGGGCTCGACCTGGCACAACACGGGGAGAGCGGTTACGTCTTCGAAGAATTGTAGGAAGCTCAAGGCATAGCGGACACCGGCGGAGCGCCGCCAGAATGCACCCCCGGGTTCTCTGCGGCCGGCATCCGGCCGTCCTTAATTAATTAAGAAAATCCCCGGAAAATTTTAGGAAGTGTTGACACCCCTTTGATGTCTCAATATATTCTTTTGTGGAAAAGAAAAGGAGAGATCGGATGTTTCATAAGGAATCTCAGTGGGAAGCAGTCTGCGATGCATGTAACGGCACGCGGTTCATCGGTGTCGCAGAGAGCGGCGAAGGATTTGACTTCATCGAATGTGAAAAGTGCCACGGCACCGGATATGTCTCCGTGATTCAATTCGGTTTCGCGAAAGAAGATGACGACGAATAGGTCGGTGAACGGCCCGGAAGTTCTGTCGAGATGCTATCCCGCCTCACCATCCTCACAGTGTATCTGATTCACAGATCCTAATCCCCCAAACGTAATACCCCGGCAGAAGCGGCAGCGCACATGAGTTCGAATCTGCCGTCGTTCTACTTTATTGCTGCGCCATTTGCAACTTTGAACAAATGGGGCGATACTTTGTCTGACACTAAATGAAGAGCGGAGACATTGTAATAATGCCCGGCGTCGTGGTTCCCGGCTCGGAGCTGGTATTCCGCACGTCCAGAAGCGGCGGCCCCGGCGGACAGAACGTCAACAAGGTAGAATCCAAAGTCGAGCTGCTGTTCGATGCCGCAAACACGTCATCTATCTCGGAGGTTCAGCGCGTGCGGGTGTTCTCCCGTTTGCGGAACAGGATCGATTCCGACGGGGTCCTCCATATCTCCTCGCAGGTATCGCGCAGCCAGTGGGAGAATAAGGAGTTGGTGGTTTCGGAATTTATCCGATTACTGAGAGAGGCATTGAAACCCGCCAAGAAGAGGATGAAAACGCATCCATCAAAAGCCTCCAAAGAGAAGAGGCTCAAGAATAAAAAGATCATCTCGGAAAAAAAGAGGGCCAGGAGCGGGCGGGAGATCGGGTAACTTCTACAGGTAGTCTTCCCGCCGCTGAATGTTCTTTAAAGACTCGCCCCTCGCGAAACGGAGAATATTGTCAAGCGCGGTGTCAAGAGCCTTGAGATAGATTCCATCAGTAAGGTATGAGTTGTGCGGCGATCCGAGCAGGTTATCGAGTTCGAAGAAGGGGTAATGGACTTCGAATTTTGGAAAGTTGAAAGGTTCCACCCACCACGCTTCTATTCCGGCCTTGAACTGCGGATTAGCCTTCAAATGTTCGTACAGGCTCTTTTCGTCGATAAGGTCGCCGCGGGCGACATTTATCAGGACGGCGTCCGGTTTCATCATGCCGAGTTCCTTCTCGCCTATAAGATTCCTTGTCCTTTTGTTCAGACCGATCGTCAATAGGAGGAAATCAGATTCTCTCAATAATTTGTCGAGATCCGACAGAGTCCCTGTGAAATCTATTTGCCGATCAGTCTTGCCGGTCGAGTTTATTGCCAGTATCTTCATCCCGAAGCCGCGTGCGATCTCGGCCGTCTTTTTCCCTATCCCTCCGAATCCGACGATACCGAGAGTCGAACCTCCCAGCATCTTGTGAGGAGTTTTCTGGTCGAAGATTCCCTCGGCGAGTCCCCGGTGGAGTGGGAGGAAGTTTCGTGCGAGTGCAAGCATCATGCCTATGGCGTGTTCCGCTATCGGCTCGCTGTAGGCTCCACCGTTGCTGCAGATGATAATCTCCGGCCTGAGCTTGGCGTACGGGATCATATCGGCGCCCGCAAGCGTGATCTGGATGAGCCGTGCCTTTTTCAGGAACGGAAGCTCTTCCTCTTCTATCTCGCGTCTAAAATTCACGGAAAGAATGACGTCGGCGGCCTCGATGAGCCGCTTCCGGTCCTTGTCGGCCGCGGTCGCCAGGAATTCGATCTCGAAATATTTCCCGGCCTTCTTCATGATGAGCTCGGTCATCTGCCGGTTCAATTTTGCTGTGGCGAGGAGTTTCATTTCAAACCCGTCCGTCTTTCTGGTCCTTGTCGTTCAAGTTCTCTATTCCGCGGATCCCCTGGTCTGGATTCTGTTCAACAGGTGGTTCATGTCGTCGGCGCTGCTGATAATAAAGATAAACGTCTCTATTCTCACCGGCAACTCGGTCTCCAGCCTCAGGCGCGCGGCACGCGCGGTCCGCAACACGCCGTAGCTCGGAGAGTGAGGCCAGTCCTCCAGGACGAACGGATGCGGGAACTTCATTAGCATGTACTCTTCCCCCTCAAGCGCGAGAAAATTCCGGCCCAGGTCAAAAACTTTCAGGCCCGGGGCGAAATGAAACATCGTTTCAATTGTGTGTGTCCCGTCTCCGAGCAGATTGTCTTCCAGCAGGAAAGTCCGCTGACGTTTATTGAAAGTGATCTTGCGGCGATGGACCACGGGCCGGGCCAATTGTTCGTAGGCACGATGCTGGGCTTCAATAACGTCTTGCTCGTCGTTGGATTTCCATTCCAGC
>JAJYOS010000027.1:5237-17175 GCA_021796055.1 Bacteroidota bacterium | reverse complement strand
TGAATAAACATTATCAGGAACATGATTATCGCGAAGGGGAGATGGACGATATGCCAGTGCCGGAAAAACCGGTGCATCACGTTGAGCAGACGAATCCTTCTTGCCAAGATCATCCGCGACTTGGCGACTCGTTTGGTCCTTATTATTTCCGCGTGCGATAGTCCAGCCGCCTTCAGCTGCTTTCCGAAGATGCGCAGAGTACGCCGCATGTGTGTCGCGTCCTTCATTAGGAAGACGATGCTGTTGTGGAGCGTCTCCTTCTTCAGTTGAGTATAGTCGGACGCCGTCTCTATCATTCGAATGAGCTTGTCATCGACGTGATAATCTGTCTGAAGCTTCCGGGAATAGACTCGCCCCAGCTCGTCCAGCTCGCGGACACCGAGTATCTGACCCTGGATCGTTTTGGGGATTCGCACGTAAAGAAAACGCCCGACTACGCCGCTCAGCACGACCGCTGTCATACTCCAGAAACTAACGGCAACTATGCCGCCGAATTTAAAGGATGTGTGAAACAAAACGAAGACCGGCCCGAGAGTGCAGAGGAAGATGTGAAGCTCCAGCCAGTTTTTCAGGTAGCCGATGTGCAGGAACGCTTTGACTCTTTTTCTGAGCATGTAGATTGCCACACCGACTATCATCATCAGGCTTCCCAATACGCCGAGCCCTTCGCCGATGAAGCCGCTTGGCTCAAGTAGCGAATTCTGCGGGTTGAAAAATCTATTGACCAGCGGGGTGGTGTAGTATTGATACCCGTTTATCGCTAGTAGGAGAGTTGACAACACTCCTACGACGAAGAATGAACCTACATATATCGAATGCGCTCTTTTTCCCATGGACGCCCAGGTGTTTGTTTAAGATTGCCAACACGAAATACCGGGTGTCCCTATCTGTATTCTACCAAACGTAGAATAGGCAATAGTTCGAGTAGATGCAATACTTATTTTGATTATTTCGTGAATACTCTCGGTTGAGCCTGGTTGTGTGTATGAAGTACACGCGTGCTGTACCACCATATATGCTCGGTAAGTGTTGTCCAATCGTAGTCGCCAGCGCTGCATGCGGAACCGCGGACAGGTGTACCGTGTTATCGTAATATCTACTCCGGCAATGTGCCATCGTGAGAGATAACTTTCAGTGATAAATCGGTAAATTGGCGGCGAGCAAGGCGGGGTAGTCGCCTGCGTCACACGCAGTTTGAGCGGATAAGGAGTTATGGAAACAAAACATTTGATCGAGGATTCAGGCGAATCGGTTGCCGTGCAAGGTCAGCGGGACTTCTTCAATAATTATCTGTGGTCTACAAATCCGTTTCTCACCTTCAGGGAGCTTATCGCGAGAACTGGCGATGAACTGGAACGTTGCCGGAAGTGCACAGTTCAGTGGCAGCGAAGCGAGATGATGGTCAATCTTTACATCTTCGCCTGCGCGATGAGTTGCACGGCCGACGATTATCTGTCCCGGCGCAGGTGGCATATCATGCCGTTGGCCCGGATGTTTCCACGCTTTGGCAAGCTCATCCATCTGGTTGAAAATGTCTTGAACTATCCGCTGCAATTCAGGTCGTCCGTTAGGCTACGCGCAATGTGGAGATGGAAAGAGGAGCTTGATCGGTTTACCGAAATGACTTGCAGGTCCCTGGTGAACGATGGTGAACCGGCCGAGTCTGAAATTGCTGAGCTCTCTCGCTCGTTCGGAAATGTGAGAGCGGGAGTCTTCCCTCCTGATTTTATGAAAGCGCGGATGAGGCTGAACGAAGGATATGTTTGCCAGGATCTGCACGCCGACGATATAATGACGCTTGGAAAGCGCTTTCTCGACACGAATCCTGACAAGGATGCTGAATATGTGATAGTTGGCGCCAGGACCGCTGGAAGCTACTTTGCCCCGATGCTCAAGGTTTACTTGCAGGAACATGGAGTCAAGAATGTTAATTGGATCACGCTGAGACCTCGATACGGAGCTCACGGCATGGAAGCGAAGAGGCTGAAAATGCTTCTTCGGCAAGACGTGAATGTCCTGTTGTCGGATGATTACTCGAACACTGGAAAGACTGTTCGGATGCTCGAAAAGTGCGTCCTTGATTTTGGAGCAGACCCGGGTCGAATCATGATGCTTGTACCCGTGCATCCGGCGGCAGGCGTTGATTTGTCCGTCGAGATACAGGAGAAGGCT
This sequence comes from Bacteroidota bacterium, assembly GCA_021796055.1. The sequence continues at coordinate 15,003 of JAJYOS010000027.1, read as the reverse complement.
CACAACAAGGCCGGTTTGGTTACTGTCCATCTTAATGACCTTCGCGTCGCGAAAATGCTCGAGCCTGCCTCCATGGAGCGAATGATCTGCGATGTGCTCTCTGAATCGGGAGTCCGAAGCGCGGTAATGATTGAAAACGAATGGACCGACGAAGTGAACGGACGCCTTTGGTCTCATTATTCAGCCAGCTTTCAGGCTCGACTCAAACGAGTCTACGACGCAGTACTCAGGTATGAGGATGGGACAGAAAATCGGAAGAAGATTATCGCCAAGAGCGTCGGATTCGGCTGGCTCGGTTATCATGCTTATATCGCCGGACTGGCTCTGGAGGGATTCGTGCCGGAGGTTCTCGGACTCAGGGAAGGAATTCTTATCATGGAATGGATCGAAGGCGCCGCATTGACGGATTCTGAAGTTACGGACGAGATCATCGAGAAGATGTCTTCCTATCTCGCGCGCAGGCTGGAGACGCTCGCGCTTACCGAAGATCCGAAGGGAAACATTCCTTACCTCGGCTGGGGATGGCTTGAGATTCTGAGTATCCTGAGGAGCGTTTACAATCGGCTTCTCGGCTATCTGAAGTATCCGGCGCTATTGGATAGGCTTAAGTTGGCGCTGAAGTTCCGGCCGACACTGATAGACGGAAGGATGAGACCCGGCGAATGGATTAGAAGTGACGGCGGGCTCGTTAAGATCGATTTCGAGCAGCACTGCTTCGGCGCGCCTGAGCTCGATGTCGTGGACCCGGCATATGACATCGCCGCAACGGTATTCGAATTTCATTTGGACGAGGCTAGCGAAGATCGACTTGTGGAAAATTATTCGGCTCGAAGCGGCGACGCAGAAACACTCAGGGAAAGAATATTTATAAACAAGCTGTTGTACGCGACTTCAGAATCTGAGCGCGCCTTTCACAGAATTATGAAGTGTGATGAATCCGTAGATTGTGAGAAGTTGAATGAAAGGCTCCTACGTTCCTGGAATTTTCGTGTTTACACTATGAACAAGTTTGTGTCTTCATTGCTCGGCGGTGTGGGCACGAGGGATTCGAATTCCGGCCTCTTCTTTATGGACCTCGACGGCGTGTTCGATTCCGAAATCATGGGATTCCCACATACCACGGCGCGAGGACTCGAGGCTATTTCTCTACTTGGAGCGGCTGGGTATAAAGTTGTACCCAACACTGGCAGAAGCATCGAGCATGTCCGTGATTACTGCCGGAACTTCGGGTTTATCGGCGGTATCGCAGAATATGGAAGCGTGATGCTTAATATGAAGACCGGCACCGAACTCTCCCTGGTCGACAACGAAACTCTGGATGAGCTTGGTCGCTGCCGGAAGTCTCTGCGAGAAATGAAAGGTGTCTTAATCGATCCCGCGTACCATTACGCGATAAGAGCCTACCGTTATGTGCCGGGCGGGACGCAAGGACTGACGATTCAGGAGGCGGAGGAGTTTTTGGAAAGAAACGAGCTCGAGGGGCTAAAGTTGATCTCCAGGAAAGCCGACACTTACTTCATGTGCAGGAATGTCGACAAGGGAAGTGCCATCGAACCGTTTAAGATGTTCACAGGCTTTTCAGGCGATAGTACAGCCGCGATCGGGGATTCGAAAGAAGACATTTCGATGTTGAAGATGGTCCGATATCCCTACGCGCCGTCCAATTGCTCGAGTGAAATTCGCAGGCTGGAAAGAAAATTAGGCTGCACAGTCCTCTCGGGAGCTGGCCAAACAGGATTGCTGGATGCCGTCGCGTCGCTGCTGAAGTTGGAGATGGACGGCCCGAACAACAATTCTATTCTGTCTTATCCGCCGGATTCGCTGCAGCAACTCATGGTCAGGCTTCTCACGATCGCCGATTTTCCGCTACACAAAAGATTCCTTGCTCTCTTAAAACGCAAGGACCTTTCGTAACACCGCTGGGTCAGTCGGAGGTCGGCACTGATTTGATTTTCTTGAGGAAGAATTCGGCTTTTTCTGGATTGTTCGAGATGACGCGCGCCGGTACCCCGGCGGCTATACTGTTCGGAGGGATGTCTTTTGTGACTATCGAACCGGCCGCGATGACTGAACGTCTGCCTATTTTTACCCCCTTTAGGATTATGGATCGACATCCGATCCACACATTGTCCTCGATGATTACCGGCGAGCTTTCTATGGGCTGATCGTTCGCGTCTACCGGATGCAGGTCGGAATCCATTACGACGACATCCCAGCCGATACGACAGTCGTTTCCTATCTCGACTCTGCCGACCGCTATCACAACCGCGTTCCTGTTTAGGTATGTCCCGTTGCCGATCGTAAGAATGCCCCCCTTGTAAACCTCCAGCCTGACGCCTTCGTAGAATTCACAGTTCTTCACATCGATTATGCCTCCGCGATTCAGCACTCTTGGCGCGGGGTATCTTCCCGTCACGACGACGATCCCGTGACGCGTCAGCTTTCTCGCGAACCACAACCCCCTCATGTGAGAGATGAGAGAATATTTCCGCAAACGCAGTCTTGTGCGACGGCTGACTTCGCTCAACCTGTGAAACGTCAATGAGTCTTCGGCGAGTTCCATGATCCCCTACTGATTGACATATTACAACCCCGCCGCTATACCTCGACTGCCCGCGAATTGGAATGAACAAGATTCGCCCTGGGAGCGGGGGACGATGGAGCTTCGATCGTTGACTTCAACTCATTGAGTGACTCGCCGAGGACTTTTCTCGATACCGACGATTTTGAGGATTTGTAAAAGTACATCGCGATAGGGTAGCGCACCGTTGCGGTTAGAATTCTCCCTATTCGTTCGGGCTGGTTCGCGAGTCGATAGAGCCATTCCATCCCGAGTCGTCTCATCCAGGCGGGCGCCCGTGGAACAACTCCGGCTATATAATCAAATGTCCCGCCCACGCCCATCGCAATCTTCGCGTTAAGAGTTTTCGCGTTCTTAAATATAAACTTCTCCTGTTTCGGAGCGCCGAACGCGACGAGGAGTATGTCGGGATTGGTCAGATTGATGCATTCGACCAGGCCTTCTTCGTCGGGTCTCCCCGAATAGTATCCGGCGATTTTAAGCGCCGGATATCTCTCTTTCATCTTCGCTGCAGCGTCGCGGGCAACTCCTTCCGCGGCTCCCAGCAGAAAAATAGAATAGCCTTGCTCGGCGGCAAGCCCAGTAAGTCGCCAGGTCAGATCGACTCCGGTAATCCTCTCGCACACTTCTCCATACATCATCTTCATGGCAAGTTGAACACCGATGCCATCGGCGATGTTTAGATCAGCGTGATTTAGAATCCGCAGAAACTCCCTGTCTTTCCGCGCGGTCATCACAAACTCCGGATTAACTGTGGCAATAGTATGGAGCTTCGAATCTTTCAGGAACTGTCCGATCTTTTTCATTACTTCTTCAGCGTTCAAAGTGTCAATCCGTACCGACATTACCCTTGGTTGAAATGGAAATCTGATATTTTCCTCACCGCGAGTAGACCCCTCATCTCGATGTGAGCTCCGGTCGGTTCTCCGCGACGTGTCAGTCGATTCCCCGGCGCTCCCCGTGGGAAGAGAACGCTCCCTCTCCGTCCTTAGCCATAATTTATCGTCGCCCTTTATTATTGTCCTTATATAGAGTTTAAATTTCCACAAGGCATATTTCGGCGTGCTCATTAAGGTCCGGTAGGCGCCTCGGTCGGCGTTCGCTACCTTAAGCCCGCCGACGACGTGGAAGGTCTCAAGAAGGAGAGCGCCAAAATAGGCGGGCATCATCCACAGCAGAGCGGAAGGCGCTCCCAGGACGACTGTTCCGGCGGCATTAACTAATAGTCCCGCCACTGTCAACACAAAGAGGTTCACGAAGGCGGGGGTGATGAGGTCCATTAACATATCGAAGATTACGAGAGATCTTTTTCGAATAGCGGCGGAAAGCAACGTCCAGGTGTAATTCTTAATTATTGAAAACCTTGCTAGTTCCCATCTACGGCGCTGAGACTCAGCGAGCCGGGAATCTGTCGGCATAATGGCGTGAACGTAGGCTTCAGGAGCAAAAATGACGCGAACGCCTTCAATTGCCAGTTTCAGCGCGTGCTCCAGGTCTTCGACGCGTGAGTAAGCCGACCAGGGGATTGATGAGAGTAGATTTGACGACAGACACATCCCGTTTCCATTCAGTCCCATGCTCAGTCCCAGAGCCTTCTTGCCGAGCGGCCTGGTATAATTGTGAAGCAAGAAACCGATCCGCGTCATTTCCGGGCTCCAGGCGCCTGGCTGCGGGGTGACCAGCGTACTGCACTGGATGCACATAGCGCCTTCTTCAAGATAGTCGTTCATGACCGTGAGAAGATTTGAAGAGGCCACTGTGTCGGCATCGATGATTACGAAGGCGTCGTATGCGGCTCCCTCGCTCTTTAACCTGTCTAGGCACCACCTCAGCGCTTGTCCCTTTCCCTTGTTCGTGTCATCGAACCTTTCGAAGACGACGTCGCCGTGCGACCGGGCGATATCCGCCGTCTTGTCCGAGCAATTATCAGCGATAACGATCACGTCGTACCTGTCTCGCGGGTAATCTAAGTCCCCAAGGCTGGCGAGCGTGTTTTCAATTACAGCCTCCTCGTCGTGCGAAGGGACGAGTATGGCAAACCTCCTTTGAGACTTTGCGGATGCCACTTTGAATTGTTTTCCCTTAAGCGCCGCGGCAATCGTAAGTACAGCCAGGTATGACGAGAAGATTAATGCCGGCACAAGGAAAAGGAGGTTGACGACCATGAATATTAATTTCATTCTTTAACTCCGCTCCAGTTTGATATTCATTTAAGGTGCTTGGATTTGTCTAGCATAAATTGAAGGAAGCTGGTCAAGTAGGATTTTGAGCCCATGGCTTTCTCGCGTGGATGGCAAAATCAGCGAGCACCCACGCCGCGATCCTCGGCCGCGTCAACGTGAACCTGATGTTGTACGGAATTCCCGGTTGGCCGTAAGAAATATAAAGCCGGTATGGCCGATCAAATTCTTTGGCGAGCGCCACGCCGTTGAGAGGAAGACTGAAGAATTGTTCCAACTCGATGTTGGCATTTTGAACCACGAAACGCGTCAAGACTTCTCTGGCGAGGACCACATCATGTGTCGCCACACCGATGCGGCGGCACCTTTTCGAAAGCGTAGCGGCGATTTCAGTGAAGTTCTTCCTGCAGTTTATGGCCCGGCCGGAAGGGTCGGGCCATTGTCCTTTGACAATCCGAACTGGGACGCCGAGGTCTGCGACTCTTTCCGCATCCGTGAGACTTCTCCGCCACCTGGAAGCCATTGTATAGCCGATATAGTATCCTGACGTGACGGCTCTTTCTACGAAGCTGAGGGCAGCATCAGCCGTTTCAGGACCGAGTGAATCGATGTGGAGCTGTGCGTGGCTTGCCCGTGCGAGGTGTACTAGATCATCGAATAATCCACCGTCGTAGTTGATCGAATCAAGCTTCATCGAAACATACCTGGCATCGTTTTTCTCCGTGACGGCCTCGATAGCCGCTGCATAACGGCTGAACATGTCGCGCGGGGTATCGAGGGCTCCGGCCCACGGAGAGATAACGGTTCTAAACCCTTCCGATTCGGCCCACCGGCATATCAGCAAGGCATCGCTCAGCTTATGTCCGGCAACATGCCGGGAAGCAATGGCGCTCGTGACTCTATTACGCATTTTTGTGAGCATTCGCAGGCCTCGCCCCTCTCTGTTTCGCAAACTTTGTGGCTATTTTATTTGACACGACGTAAGCAAAATCTGTCAGGAGATCCGACATCGCGGCAATAACGTTGGGATATATCCTGTATGTTACCACGGTATGGCATTCGTTGGTCCAGATGTGAAGCCATGGCTCGTCGCTCCCGAGCATCTCGCAGCCTTCCAGTTTCGTGTCGAAGCAATATTTGATCACTTCGTTCATGAGAAGAATCCCCGGTGAGCACCATGACCAGGATTCATCATGGCCTATCTTGAATATCCAGAGCCTGTTTGCGCGAACGACGGTAAGCTGGCCGGCGATAGTCTGTCCGCCGACTTTGAGGAAGAACAGCCTGAGCCTTCCTTCCTCAGCCTCCAGCCTCGAATAAGTCCTGAAGAATTCGCCGAGCTCTTTAAACGACCTCATGGCGGTTCCCGTCCTTCCTTTCCAACCCGCGGCCTCCACTTTGAAAAGCTCTTCAAGATAACCTTGGACACTCTCGGGCGTGGGAATCACTTCTTCGAAAACGAGTTGTCCCTTCGACTCCGCAAGCTTGCGAAGCCTGCGGAAACTTGAGCGCCGACTGGACGAGATGCTCTTCTCGAAGTCCTTCCATTCGCCCCTTGTGTTGACCCAGGGGAGTTGCTCTTCTCTCGCCAGGAACTTGATTCGTCTTGAGTGGAGCAGGCTTTCCAATGCTTGAGCTTCCGGAGAACCGAATCGGAATCCTTTCAGGAAAACCGTCTTTTGTAGATCGCACACGGCTTCCCATAGTTGCGCGAGAGAACGCTGGTCTGCAAAGATAACTCCGCCTGGTTCATTCGTGACGAAGCTTCCCATAACTTCCAGCCTCTTTTGAAAATGTCCCTTGAAGGCTAGCGGGGCAATCGCCTCGATCTCGCCGCGCCTCCGAATGATGAGAATTTCGGGCTGCTCATGGGAACCGAACGCGTGCGCGCAAGACGCGAACCAGTTATGACTGAGAAGCGGTGTGTTAAATGATGACGACAGGCCCTCCCACTCACTTCGGATCTGCTGCAGCATCTCGAGGTCATCAACGTATTCCACAATTGTTTCGGCCGGGAAGTGGACTGTCTCCGGGAATTGTATATCTTGCGGGGCGGTCGCTTCCGTGTTCACGAATGCGTTAACGTGGCTGGTCATAATCCTCCAGTTTTGTTAATGGCTGACATTATCATTTATCGCCGGCGGTTTCGGCTGCATCCTCGACTCCATTGCCTTTCTTCGGATGAGGCGATCCCTTTTGGGAAGAGCGTTCGTCGTCCGCACTGTTATCATCGCCGGTAGATCTTGACTCTCCTTCCGGTTTCGATCTACTGAAGCTTCCCATTTTTGCGAACAGACGGACCCTGAGGTGCGAGATATATCCGGATATGCCGCGGACGGCGCCTTTACCTTTAATGAGAACTCTTGCGATCGTTACCTCGCAGGTGAACCTTGAAAGCGCCCGGTTCCATAAAGTATAAATTCGGTAGACGTAGGCCCGGATCGCGGCGCTCGATTCTTCACTGAGCTTCAATCTCAACCGCCAGCTCTGGCGCGTATTTGAGGTGAACTGAAATTTGTAAGATTCCGTCCCGCGTCCCATGTCGATTACGCTGCATCGTGACTCTATTGAGTCTATGATGTTTTGGAAGACCAGGGCAGAGCCTGCTCCCGAAGTTCCCGCAGCAGCTGAATCACGATCGAAACCGCTGGCGTACGTGTACATTGTGCCGTTGAATTTGAAGCAAAGGTTCACCGCGATCGCCTTGCCTTCGTGTCGCAAAACCTTCAACCACAACCTTCCATTTTGCTTGAGGGATTTCGAAATGTCTTTGATAAGGGCTCCGAAGCGGGAATCCGCAAAAAGACCGGGATATCCGATTTCATTCCAACGCTTCTGATGAAGTTGGGACAACAATTGAAGGGCGCCGTCGGCGTTTCCATTTGCCGCCGCGTCCTCGACACTGTATTCAGGATTTTCGAGGAATCCCCTTTGTACGTAGCGCAGATTACGCCTGACACTCCGTTTCATCGAGTAGAGAAACTTGTCCAGACTATCAGGCAAACCGACAAATGGACAGGTGTCCTCGTGTTCCATGATGATAGAGAAATCGCGGTCTTTGCATTTGAGCAAGAGGTGCGTCATGACGGTCCCGTCCTCGCGAAGATTCTGGAACTCGACTTCGTCCCAGAGCCTATTCCTGTTCTGGAGAAGCGCTATAAAAGCATCCGCTACAAGGTCTTCGGAACCTCGGGCGGAAATTATGTCGAGATAATCGAGCGGACCCTGCTTCTCGAGCGAGAGTACCGGTGAATGCGGAGAGGCAAGGCCGGAGCCGAGGAGGAGGAGCTTCCTGTTAATTCTGAAGTGAAATAGTGAGAGAGTCTTTATGAACAACGGTGCAATGCCGATCAGCTTCTCACTGCTTCTGAATAGCACTATGTAGAGATGATTCTCGGGACGTGAGCCGAAATGTTTCCACCAAAGAAATTGCCAGGCGAAAGTTTGAAAGATTGTCGTTGAACTATCTGATACAAGCGTGTCCCATTCACCCTCCAGCGCGGCAAACGACGACATATCGGTCACAAGTTGCACGGTTATAGTGTTGCCGGGGCGCTTCCTGTCGATGATCTCGGTAGCGGGGGAGGGTACGTCCCAATATGCCGTTGGCGTCTCGATCATATTGTCCCTTCCTCTCCGTCGTCGGATGCTCCACTCTGAACGCCGACGGTGACTTTGCTACCGCGAATCATGCGTCCAGTTTCCCATCTGATCCATTCGTAATACTCGTAAGGGGTCAGGATCTTCAATGCGAAATCGACGGCGTTCGTCTTTCTAGTTATGGGAATGCGGCGAATATCGTACTTGTCGTGGGCGAATCTCGGAGGACCCGAGTATACTCCGCAGCCGTAATCGTACCCCGCTTCTTTCACAAGTCTTTCCATCAGGCTGTTCGCGGAACCGAAAGGGTAGGCGAAAGAGATGACCGGAGAATCTAGCAAGTCTTCCAGGATTTCCTTCGATTGAAAGATCTCTTTTCTGGCACGGCGCTCGGAAAGTCGGGTGAGATCCGGATGTGTCATGGAATGTGAACCTATCTCAAACCCCGCGTCTTTCATCTCAAGTATCTGATCGTCGTCCATCAGCGTCGCTCCTTCGAATCCCGATTCCACATCCCATGTGTTCGATTTAATCGAGCGGTCGCCAAGTATGAATGCCGTGGCGCGAGCGCCGAATTCTTTCATGATCGGTAGAGCGTTCCGGTGCATCTCGTCGTATCCGTCGTCGAAAGTCATTATGACGGGCTTCTTGGGAAGATTGAGCTTCCCCCGTTGGAAAAGGGCGTAATCCTCGAAGTTAATGCAGGTGTATCCCCACTTGCCGAGGAGCTCAAGGTGTCTCCTGAGCTGAGAGACGGTCACATTCCATGAATACTGATCAATGTGCGTTTCGTCGTTGACGACACGATGATACATAAGCACTTTTACAGTGTGCTGTTCTTCGTATTGCGCCTGCGCGTGGTGTTCAGGGATGCTGTGAGATTCTTTCATCTGGATAGAACCGATATCTCTGTCGTTTCCGTACTTCTTTTTGTACAGTGACGTTAAAGCGTCATCCATTTTTGAGACGACAGCGCTCCAATCGTATCGCGACTTCACGAGTTCGTAACCATTCTCGCCAAGACTTATCGCTCTCACTCTGTTCAAGAACAGATCGACCACCTCCGCGGCGAACTTGGCCGGGCTGTCGGCCACGACGAGATCTGTCCCATTCCTGACTTCAATTCCTTCACAGCCTATGCTTGTGCTAACGATCGGTTTTTTCATGGCTAGTCCCTCGAGTATTTTCAGTCTTGTCCCGCTACCCATTCTCAGCGGCACCACGTACACAGAGGCCTTCCAGGTATAAGGCCTTACGTCTTCCACGAAACCTGTCACGATAGTGTCTACGTTCGCTCTTCGCGTAATCGCCTTCGGCGGATTCTTTCCTACTATGTATACCTTCGATTGAGGCAAAACTTGTTTTATGAGCGGGAATATTTCATCAAGGAAGTACAACACGCCAT
>JAJYOS010000027.1:0-5227 GCA_021796055.1 Bacteroidota bacterium | reverse complement strand
CGGCACGTAATCCATTGTCCCTGTAAAAACCATCGAATACGGTTCGGGCTCGGCCTTGGATGGCACGAAGTATCCGGTGTCCACGCCGTTAGGTATGACGTATTTTGGCTTCCTCGGAACTTCGCGATCAAGGATTTGGCTGTCGTTTATCGATGTTGTGAAAATCGCGTCTACGCTTTTGCACGCTTTCAACTCCTCCTGATAAGTCTTCTTGTGTTCCCTGAAGTACAACAGCTTCCTGGCGGGGGAATGAATGTTCTTGTACATCCTCTCGAAATTTGAATACTCGACATTGTGCTCATCCAGAATGCTGATCGTGTCCGCGCCGAATTTGAATTTTCCCATGTGCGGAAATTCGACTATGGTGAAATCATAATGGCTGTTTTCATAGAGCCTGTCGAGAACGGCCTGCATTTCCGTGCCGTTAGTGTATTGAGTATAAAAACTTTCGCTTCTTCGGAAGGCGGCCAATAACCTGAGCCACGGGTGCCTGCGGGCGAGGAAGTTTGGCGGCACCACGTGAATGCTGTCGAGCGAATCTCCGAAAGCAGATCTAAGTCCTTCAAGATCCTTCTTTGTCCCGAAAGTGACGAACGTAACTTCATGCCGCTGTGCGAGCCCGCGGAGAATGTGGTACATCCGCAGCGCAGCTCCGAATGTTGGGGGGACGGGGGAGTAAGGTGTTACGTGCAGGATCTTCATGCGCTCGCTCTCCTTTTTTCTGAAAATGTTTTGAGAAAGCCGGGAATTGAAATCTCGGCAAGCAGATGTCTTAATTGTGAAACGTTGAATGTAGCTGTTGCCAGTAATGCGATCACGTAAGCGACGAGCCCAATCACGGGAAGCGTGAGGTAAGGGAAGCCGATCGACTCCGCGCCCGCTATCGATAACGCCATCACTACCCCTGCTGCGACACCTTTCCCGCAAGTTGCCAGAAGCTTCCGTGAGAAGAGTTTACTCGGCATCAGAAACAGGGCCGATATCATTACGAATAATTCCGTCAGGTCTGTCGCGATTGCCGCGCCCATTCCGCCGTTTCCCGAAAGGGTCTGGAAGTAAGGGATTAGTAGGTAATTCATCCCGATGTTTACTACCATCGCTCCGAAAGCGATCATTGCCCACTGTTTCTGTTTATCAATGGCGAGAACGATTCCGCCGAACACGAAATCGACATATGTCAGGAGCATCCCCGCGGAGAAAAGCTGGATAATGACTGCGGAGGGTCCGAATTCCTTCAAGCCGAACAGGAGCTGAACGATAAACCGCGAGAAGAAGATCAAGCCGACCGCTATCGGTATCCCCGCAAGGAGTAGGAACGAGATGCTTTTTTGAGACGTGCTAATCATTGAGGGCGCCTCGGACCGGCTCAGCCTTGTGAGTATGGGATAAAGGGCCGCTGAATATATCGCGGGGAGAAACATGAGTATGCCGAAGAATCTGAAAGCCGCTCCATACCAACCGACAACCGAAGCCGGAGTCATCAGCGAAAGCATTATGGCATTGATTCGATAGTAGACGACACCGAAGAGGGACCACAGGAAATAGGGAAATCCCTCTTTCAACAGCAGCTTGAACTTGTCCATCTGTAAAGAGATGTTCAGCCGGAACATCTTCTTGGAAAACCTTAAGCAGATCAGGAAGTTGACGAACGGCGTGAGCGCCATTAGTACGGCGACCGACGTTACCCGCAGCCCGAGCAGAAGGGCGGGGACTACGGTAATGGTAAGCAGGCCTCGATCGACTACCGTCGCAAGTGACGGGTATTTCATGTCTTCAAACCCTTGGTACCCGGAACGGAGCAGGAGCGTCAGATTAACCCACAGGTTAGAGAACACCAGAACCATGATCAGTATTATGACTCGGGTCGAATAGTTGGCTACCAGGCAAAGAGCGAAGGTAACGATCATCGAGAGCACCCATAGCCCCATTCTGAGGAGCATAGACTGCGTCATGAGGTCGGACGAATCTGTCTTCTTCCGCGAGACTTCTTTCGGTATGTAATTCTGGCCGCCGTAATCGATGACCCACTGGCAAATAGTCTGAATGGAAAGCGCAAGGTACAAGTATCCATAGTCCGCGCTGCCGAGGTAACGCGCTACGACCATCAGGAGAACGAGTCCTGATACCCATGTCGCGGCCTGTGCCATCATCATCAGCGCACTGTTCTTAAACAAGGATTTTGCTATCGAGTAAGCCATTTAAACCATTCTTGTCTAGTTTTGACGTTCACTTTCATTTTCACTGCCGATCTCCATCCGAGAGCGGCGGGGGCGCCGGAGCGTTCTCCTCGGAAATCTGCGCGCTGTGCAGCGCTTTAATAGTCGGAAGAAGGCCGCATAGAGTGCTGAGGAATACCATGTCCCTGTAGTAGGTCAGCTGCAGATCGAAATACGAGACGACCATCTGATTGACTATTGCTGCCGCGATCATCAGGCACATCGCCTTCAGAAATGGGTCCTTCACAATCTTCGTAATGGATACGGTTTCAAAGAGCAGCCCATCGATGAAAAGCCAGAACGTGAAGAAGCCTACGGCTCCCATTTTCACGAGCAGCCAGAGTATTTCATCATGAGGTATCCAGTCCTGCAAGGGAAAGTCTATCTTTACGAGCGGCAGAGGCTGAAGGTACTTCTTGCCGAATCCGATCCCGATTATCGGCGAGTGTTTAACTGTCGCGGCCAGGTCATACCTTTCAACTATCCGGTAGAGGTTGGAAGAGTAGTGCGACCCATCCGCTTTCTTGCTTTCGATGAGGCCCGATTTTATCATCCGGACCGGCGCGCCGAGCCTGCCGTGTGAGTTCCAGAAAATCGCCGAATATATCGCGACTAACACCAGGGCTGGGATGAAGTATTTGTAAAAAACAGCCCTCTCTTTCTTGTTCAACATAAGCATGAATACTATCACGCAGACGATGAAGCCCGCGTAAGCCGCCCTTCGCTTTCCGGCGTAGAACCCCAGTAAGAATATGGGCATCAGTGCCAGGATCGCGGTACGCTGCTTCATCTTCACACCGAAAAGGAGAAGACCGAACAGGAGTATGAAGAGGTCAACGGTGAAAACCGGATCTTCATGATTGGTAAGACAGAGATTACCCCTGAAATGAAAACCGAGCACCGCGAACCTTAATGCACCCTGGAAATCTTTCACGGCAATCATGACGACAAAAATCCAGAGGAGCGTATAGATCTGTTCTTTGGTCTGTATGATTTGCGGGACCAGGAAATACAGCAGGAGGAAATAGAAGAGTGCCCTGATCTCCCAGAGCGACCTTAGAAAGATGCCGCCGGTCGCGAGCCCATGAGCCAGCGATAGGATCATCGCCGTTGTGAACAGTAGGGCCAATCCCCAAACAGGCACACGTTGGAATTTCACATTCTTCCTCGCGCACATTGCGAGGAAAAGTCCAAACATCATCAGGAAAAGTTGTATCTCCAGCGGATTCATTACTCCGATTGAAGTCGGTGGGAGGAGCGGATTTTGCTTGAGATTATCGAAATATCCCACCTTCTCGGTTATCGGGTCCCCGGGCACGACGATGAATTGGTCGAAGAACAGAACCATCGCCACGAAGAGGTCGAACGCGAGATCAACCCTGTAGAATGACAGAAACAGGATCATGAATACTACCAGAAGGGCAACGGACGCCTCGATGTTGCCGTATGTCTTCAGGAGCACGAACGCGAAGAGTAGCGAAATACAAACTATCACGAGGTAAAGGACGGTCAAGTCGAACGGAAGGCCGGGAACAAATTTCCCTGTCTTATCACGTCTCCACGGTGTTGTCTCGGTCATGAAATCCATTTAGGCCCTATAACTTCGGAACTTTCATGATGTACATTTCCAGAACAACGAGCACGGTCTGAAGAAGTGCGATCGTCCCGATGATCACGTACTTTCGTATACCGCCTCGCTCCTCATGCTGAGCGAGCATTATGACGATGCCGATCAGAATTAATATCGTTATCTCTGGGAGCATTGATTTGCCGAAGAAATTTGAAATGTTATTTTGTGTGCCTGCGTCATCGATTCCATTTCTTTTCTGTTGAACTTCTCCTGAGTATTAACTCAAAGGACATGCCGTGAGGATTACCCGGGAAATCTCGCGCTGACTTCGCAATTGAGGCTTGAATCCGCATGTGCCGAATTGTGAGTCGCAATAAATTGGAATCTGGTGTGTGCATCGGCACCACCGATGGCTTTGGGCAAGTATCCAAAATACACACTCAGGCGGCTGACTAACCCTGTCTCTATGATTTTGCCGTAATACAATGAGAATTTGCGGGGGTGAACCCTCGAAGCGTGATGGCACAGATGTTGAGCTATCCATCTGTATACATACTTGAATGAACACATGATTAGACTTTTTATTGCCGACGATCATCCGCTGGTCAGGAAAGGACTCAGGGAAATCCTCGAGGCGGAAGGCGATCTCAAGGTGATAGGCGAGGGGTCCAACGAACAGGAACTCCTTGACGGGGTCGAGAAGGCCGAACCCGATGTGCTTATAACTGACCTCTCGATGCCGGGCAAAGGAACTCTGAGCCTTCTGGGCGACCTGAAGCATCGCTATCCGAAGCTTCCCATCCTTGTATTGACAATGCACCCGGAAGAACGCTTCGCCGTTCGCGCTTTGAAGTCAGGAGCATCAGGCTATCTGACGAAAGAGACCGCCCCCGAGGAAATCATCGCGGCTGTCCGCACCCTGGCGAAAAAGAAAAAATACATTACGGGTTCGCTGGCCGAACAGCTTGCTTCCGAACTCGATAGAGATCTCGAGAAGCAGCCGCACGAGGTCCTCTCGAACAGGGAGTTCCAAATAATGCGAGCACTCGCCCAGGGGAAGAAGGTCAAGGAAATCGCCGACGAACTTTCCATTAGTATCCATACCGTCAACACTTACAAATCGAGAGTTATGGAAAAAATGAATATGAAAAGCGTCACTGAGCTCACCATGTACGCGATCGAAAAACATCTGATAGAGTGAACAATTGGGAAACGGAATCATGGAAACTTGGATTAAGGAGGCAAGAGTTTGGGTGATTACTGGATAAATCGGTTATCGGATAACAACTGGTGGATCGAGTCACGAGTAACAGACATCGAAAATTCAGAAAGGTGGCGGAAGATGACTATGCAATACAGACCCGGCTCTCATGCTGAGACAGGGAGAATGGAGATTCCACAGATGGCGAACTTTCAGATAGAGGGCGTCCTTCCAGGACGG
>JAJYOS010000580.1 GCA_021796055.1 Bacteroidota bacterium | reverse complement strand
AACTTGATGTCAGGCTACGGTACTACATGCTTAAAGAATCCGACGAAAGGTACCTTTCGCTCACATGCAGCGTTGCCGGCGATTATTCCTGTTCTGAGAGCCGTGCCGAAGGTCCGGGTGTCCGGGTCCGCTAACTTTCAGAAGAATGTCTCAGATGGATTGAATCTCGCGTTGGCTGGGACTTTCAGGAACTATGCTGCGGCGAACGACCTTTTCTATTCCGTGAATTCGAATGTTAATGTGATCCTGTCGGACCAGCACAGTGTGTATCCGTCATCGGACACAACTCAGATAGCATATTGCAATGGAACCAAGGCCCGGGTCTACACTTTCTCCTTAGGGGTCGGCTGGGAGAAAATGAGAAACGCAACACCGGTTGTGTCGGCATTCAGGAATCAAGGGAAGAAATCTGTCGAACACTTCAAACTTGAGCATGAACTATTTCGTTGAAGACAGTGTGACACTCGCGGCGTCCTATTTGTGGAATTAATCTGATCTGAATAATATACCCGGGCACTGGAACTATATTGTCAATGACGTCGGTGTTGGCTCCACTTACTACATCGACAGAGGACTCCTGTTCAATTAGAAGCGATTTCGGTCATTTGTTGCCGAGTATCGCATGCTTGTCGGCCTTCCGTTGAGACTTGAGAGCGGGGACAGTGACAGGCTTGGATCGCTCTGCGAGGTAGCCGGGGGACATTCAGCTGGGCCGCTTGATCTCAAGGTGTCCCACCCAGCCGGGATGGGGAGCAAATGAGAGGAACGGGCTGTCTGAATGCATCGCGTCCGACATCTCGTTCTTATTACTGACGGTTGATACGTCTTCGGGATCAGGGACGAAGAACTCGAAGTTCTTGTCGTCAAGCAAATTCGATATCCACGGAAGCTTCTGCCAGTCGAACCCCATCAGCCGGATCGCGGCGATATCTACCGCTAGATGATTGAAACCTGATATTATTAACCCAACCTTTCGCTCATCCGGAAACAACGGGCCGTTGCCTTCACCGCCGATAATGCCGTCCACGATTGAGAAGACCTTTCTTTGAGGGGTCTCCTTCATGACGCCGTTCTTATCCGCGTAAATCGAGATCTTCATAAGGTCGGACACCATCCGCCACGCGCTGTCGTTGCCGTGCCAGTTCCCTCCGTCGAACAGCGAAATATTTTCAGTGGTTCTTCTGAGTATCGGCTTGATGAATATTCTGTACGGTTCGTACGCAAGCCTGAACAGCCTGCTCCCTAATTTGTTCTTCTTCGAAAGAAGCGCGTCTGAAAGGAACCTCTGTACCTTCATTATGAACTTTGCTTTTCCTCTTAAGATATCCGGAGGATACTGATCGCCTCCCTTTTCCGGAGGGCCGAGCGTGTAATGGACCAGGTAATTTTTGTTGGTGATCGTCCCGACGAGTCCTTTCGCGTTCAGCGTCGCTCCGACTTTCTTATGCACTTTAAGCTTCGGAACAGATATGAGCACGTCGGCGCCGAGGATTGTCCTGGACACCATGTATTCCTGCCGGCCCTGCGTGTGGTGCGCTATCGTCTCGTCGCGGTTGTAGTCGGCGCCGTAAAAATTCGTGTTCGCGACGGTATCGAAGGCGCTTTTTCCGCCAAGGTTGATCAGGGCGCTCCCCTCCGGGTCACCGGGAAGTTCCTTCCTGTTCTCCTGGCTTGCGACATAGTTTTCATCCTTGTACTTGAACCAGAAATTCCTCAGATCCCTGATCGGAATGTCGAATCCGAATTTCGTCCGGTACAGTTCGGATATCGATCCAAGGTGTGTTCGCTCAAGCAGCTCCTGGAAATCGCAGTCCATCTGCGGAGTGTCGGCAATGATGATTCTGCCATTACCGTTCAGCGCCCTGTATGCGTAGTCGACGATGGCCCGGATCACCGAGGGATGCGTGATTATCGAGAAAAGATTTCCGCCTTTATAGTGATCGCTCAGTACGAAATTCGGTTTCACAACCACCGTTTCGCCGGGCGTTATGATTTCACTCAGGGGGTTCCAGTCAGCTGAGCCGTAATGTTTCTCGTCCAGTCCGAGCAAGTGCAGTGTGCCGCGGACTCCTTCGTAAGCGGGGTTTTGCATTCTGCTTATACCGAGCCTGCCGTCATATTCCGGGTAGCGCTCGGACGCATCATACGGCGGCACAACGAGGTAATCCTTCTCACCCTGGTATATTGCAACCGATAGATTTGAAAAATACTGGCTAAGGTCTTTCATGATCTCCGTATGAAAGTGGAAGTTCCTGAATGAGAAAACGGAATTTGCCGCTTCGGGGAACCTCGATCGAACCGACGAACGCAATATCGAGCTCCATATCGGTGCCCAATTTCTTCATCAATTCCGAACGAATGTTCTCGGTGTCTCTGTCACTGTAGCCGGACTGCCTGACAATATTGAACGTCACCTTGCCGGCTTCCTTCTGTCTGAACTGGAATTGTCTGACATTGTCGAAAACGTCTGAATGCATATTTATCGAGGTCATCGAAATATATCGTCCGGTGCTCGTGACTATCAATTCCTGCAAGCGTCCTTCGATCTTCTCGAGAAGCTGGTAGTTTCGTCCGCACTTCTGGCAGGTCGCTTTCCCCTTCGTCGCAAGGTCCATCGTTCGGTAGCGGATGAATGGTGTCACGGTATTCCATAAAGAAGTGCCAACCAATTCCCCCGTCTGACCCTCATCGGTTTCGGTGCCGTCGGGGCCCGGCAATTCTGCGAAACCATAAAACGGGTCGAGATGAAACGCGGTTGAGTGTTCGCACATCGGAGCAAACAGTACCTGTTCGGCGTGGCCGTACCACGCGAAGATTCTCGCTGCGGGGAAAGCCTCAGTGATCCTCTCTCTTTGCCAATCGTAGAGATTCTCCGAGCCGAGCAGGAGAAGTTTGAACGGGAAAACTCCGCCATCGCCGTTTTTCAGAACCAGGTCGGCAAAAAGTGCTGCGGCGGACGGATACGCTTGCAAGTGTGAAGGGAGAGCATCGGTCAATTTGGCTTTGTACTTATTATATGTTTTCTCGTTCAGGTAGTACGTGGAGAGTCTGAGGTCGTTAACGAACGGATCGTACTCCCAGAAATTTTCCTCGTCGCCGACGAAAGCCCCTCGCAGTACCGCGGAAACGTCGCCCGGCTTCCATCCGGCCCGCTCCCAGGCGGAATGAAGAAACGCGAATTCACGTTCGATGTTTTCCTGCAACAAATAGAAGCCGAACGGAATGCCGGTCGAGCCGCCGGTCGTGCGGTAAAGTCGTCTCCAGCCGGGAATGCCGGTCGCGACAAAGTCTTCGGTATTATCCCGAAGGAGTTCCTTCGTGACGAAAGGAAAATTCTTTATGTCGCCCAGCTTCTGAAGATCTCCCGGTTTGACGCCGGCTTCCGAATACAATTGTCTGTATCCGGGCACGTTTCCGTAGGCGTGATGCAGAATTTCTTTCATGCGATCCAGCTGCCAGCGTTCTATCTCAACCTTTCCCCACCGTTCATGTGAGTGTAGAAAATGTTTCATGGTCCGGTATGTCCGTCCCATCCGCAGATTGATGGGTATCAGAGAATACCCTTGGCGGATGATCCTTTGTATCGGTTCAGGGAAGAGACGGTAGAGAGCAACCTTCATGTAAGCAGAGATAATTTTTTTCGCACTGGCACGCTCGAGCTTGCCTAAGCGTTGCTGCAAAACTACTTCATTTGGGAGAGAGTTGCAAGAAAGCCCCGATTTTGTTGCCGGCTGGCGACAAATTCCACCTGACACTTGGGCGGGCGAATATTGTTGCCGGCCCGCTGCTAATTGCAGTTTAGCGCCGGGTTTGATTACATTTTCATTGCCGGGGCCGAAATCGACAACCCGCGTTGGAAACCATTTGACTTAAATCCGGACAATGAATAACGATATCGACGAAATAATCAAACGGGCTCTCGCCGAGGACATCGGGCCGGGAGACATTACGACAGATTCGATCGTGTCACAGGACACCGGGATCAGCGGCCGTTTTATTGCCAAGTCGAGAGGCGTCGTCGCAGGTTGGGACGTTGTCAAAAGGACCTTCATACTACTTGATGATCGGGTGAAGGTCGTTCAGTTCGTATCGGACGGAGCCGAGGTCGGGGCAGGCGAAACGATAGGCAGTGTGACGGGACCTGCTCGTGCAATACTTTCAGGCGAGCGAGTCTCGTTGAATTTTATGCAGCGGATGTCGGGGGTCGCCACCGCGGCGCGCCGCTTCGTCGAAGCCGTCGCCGGGACGAAG
>JAJYOS010000026.1 GCA_021796055.1 Bacteroidota bacterium | reverse complement strand
ATGAACGAAATTGAAAGGTTGATGAAATCGAAGCACGTCGAGGGGCTTATACAGTCATTAAGTGACCTGTTAAGCGCCGAATGTGTGGAATTAAAGGACGTTGGCGACAAGGAAGGGGGCATCTACTGGCTATTGGAAAAGGGATGCAATAAGTCTTTGTATGTGGGGAAGACCGTTCAGTTCAAAAGACGAATTTCGGAAATGAGAAATGGAGGGGAAAGAGCTCACGTACTCAATAAGACTCTGAAATGCCGTGGTTTTAACGAGAAGAATAATCGACGTGACTTTTACAAGCTATGCTGCATCAAGATTCTAAAGATGTCAAAGCAGGGGAAACAGGAGATAAGCCATCTCGAAAACTTCGCCATTGCCGTGCTGAACCCAGAGTATAACAACTCGTAATACGCTCGAAGGAGGTTTGGAACAAATTGATCAAGGGAAGGAAGTGGCAGAAGTAGATCGGAAGATCCAAGTATAACCAAAGGATGCGAATAGACTATAGCTGTTAAAAGATAGGTGTGGCCGGCCGCACGAATCCATTATCGTTGGTGACATAGTGCGATCGGAGACAAGAGTAGTGGAACAGAAACTGCTTTGCCTGCTTTAAATCCAATGGGAACATGACGAATACAGTCTGAGACTGGGTTATAACATGCCTACCAGCGGAGGGGGAACTTCGTAATGGTAGGCGAAACGTCTCTTCACGTTCGTCGGTTAAGAGGACTGGATGTTTCTGCGCGGGGACGCCGAGGAGAGGCGGCTAACTATACTGCAATCTGACCTTCGCCAGGATCCAGGATGTTACATTTGGAAGACAGAAAGGATAAACATGAATGAAAGGACCTGACTATGATCTGGATATCGATGCTATCAGTGGTGATATCTTCGGTCGCATTTTGTTTCTCTATTAAAGTGTTTCACAGTAATCGCGACTTCGCCGAAAAGACGATAAGGGCGGAAAAGGAGTCTATATGGTTCCGAGACATTGTTGTTAGACCTCACTTGGAGATAATTGATCAATTCTATGGAGAAGCGAAAAGGCTCTTTTCTGAGACTTCGGTGCTCCTTGAAGGGTATATCGCGAACAACAATATCATGGAGGTGGCAAAGACCTGCAAGAGAGCGATGGTTGATATAAAGAATCTTCTGACTTTCTTCAGGTCCGACTTTGTGAGCATCGTGGATGCAGTACAGCCAGATTGTGGAGCTGAGCTGAATACGGCATTACTTCGGTTTGAAGAGTCTATAAAGACCTACTACGAATCCGTCCAGGTTTCTGGGCTCAAATATGTCCACCAGCCTTTCGGTGTGATTATCGAGAAGAACCGGATGGATTTTATTCGGGTTCTGTATGAGTACGAAATGAAGTATCTCACTGCAGAGTTGTGAACATCTTTGTCCACTTGACAAGCGCATCCTGGAACAGTACATTCAAGTACCATGAAACCCTCAAATGTCGCAAATTCAGAGTGTGCGTTTTCGGAAAGCCCGGTGGCACTTTATAGCCTGCGACAGCAAGAGAGTTTCAGCGATTGGGCTTTCAGTCGTACCCCACCTATTGGTCACAGTGAACCGTCAAGAAAAACGTTAACAAAAACGTTCACATCGATTCCGATTTGTATTGAAGGAAGCGAAAAATTGGGGAAGAGAAGGGGCTAAAATGAGTGAATCTGTGGACAGGGGCGGAATCGAACCGCCGACACACGGATTTTCAGTCCGTTGCTCTACCGACTGAGCTACCTGTCCAAGCTTTTGATTAATAATATAGCCCTGCGGGAGCAATTCTTCAAGATTTTTCTGCCGGTAGGGAATCCTAATTCGAGTTCATTTGAAAGAATGCTTGAAACGAAGCGCCAAGTTCTTTGCTTCAGATTCATCCTTCGAGTCTCAACAATGTCAATTCAAACGCACTATCGAGGCAGACGCTAATTGCATTTGTTTATCCTCCCCAAGAAATCTTCGGCGCCTTGCAAGTTCGTGGCACACTGAGCTAACTTAGCAAAAAGAGAAAAGAATCATCAAATGGAAATCCTAAGACCTCCCCGCCTCAGAAAAGGCGACCTCATCTGCATCGTATCACCAGCAAGTTCCCCTAGAGACACTTCTAAGATGGACGCGGGGGTCCGGTATTTTGAATCACTCGGCTACAGAGTTAGAGTGGCGGGGAACGCCCAAAAGGTCGCGGGTTACCTTGCCGGAACCGACGAGGAGCGGGCCGCGGATCTGAACGAGGCATTCAAGGATAGGAACGTCAAGGCGATAATTTGTTCTCGGGGGGGATACGGCTCGCCGAGAATACTTGACAAGCTTGACTACGCCGCCATCAGGAGGAATCCCAAAATCTTCGTCGGTTACTCGGATATTACCGCGCTCCACCTCGCAATCTTCAGGAAGACGCGGCTCGTTACGTTCAGCGGCCCGATGATCGCCATGGAGTTCGGCGACAACATCGACCCATTCAGCGAGGCGATGTTCTTTGAAATGGTGACTCGCGACAAGCCTGTCGGAAAGCTGAAAATGCACAAGGACTATAAGCCAACTTTCATAGGCAACAAGACGGCGCAAGGAAGGATCCTGGGCGGAAACATATCGCTCGTTACCTCTCTCCTCGGAACCAATTATATCCCGCCGTTCGACGGAAGTCTTCTCGCCTTTGAGGAGGTGTCCGAGGAGCCGTACTCGATCGATAGAATGCTTACTCAGCTCAGGCTTGCAGGCATATTAGCAAAGGCCTGTGGCTTTGCATTGGGACAGTTTACTAACTGCGCCCCCAGTGAACCGGAGAAGCCTCATCGCCCGCTCGATGAAATCATCAGAGAAGACCTGTTCTCCATTGGGAAACCGGTGGTTTCAAATCTGGCTTATGGACATGTCCCCGTTAAAATCACTCTGCCGATAGGGGTGATGGGGACAATTGATCCGGCTAGGAAAGTACTCTCCGTCGACGAACCAGCTGTCGCGTGATACTCGCCGCGAAGTCGCGACGGCGCAGAGCAGATTTAAAATTGCCAGAGGAAGGCGCTGTGACCGCGGCGGGGCGAAGTGAAGTTGTTCTTAAAATCGAAGTGGGGTGGGATGAATAGGGAATGGTACAATAAGTTGTCGAAAGAGATTCTTGGCGTGATTATCGCGCTTCACAGGGAGATGGGATGTGGGGTGCTTGAGGTAGTATACGAACTGTGCCTGCTGCCGGAGATTGGGTTGCGAGGGATGGGTGTCGGATGACCATGTATTGTTTTCCTTGATTGATAAGGGTGCTTTTATCAGCAAAGATTTCAGGATTGATGTGCTTGTCTAGGATGAGAATTTCATCGAGATCAGGGTCGTCGAAAGCCTTCCTCCTGTCCACGAGGTCCAGATCGTAAAGTACCTGCAACTAACTGGATAGGAGCTTGGTTCTCTGGTGAATTTTGATACGCCATTGCTCAAGGACGGAGCCAATAGGTACATGGCAGTTAGAGATACCTGTCCTCTTGACTTAGCGCCTCCGCGGTGAAAGAGATTTCAATATCGGTTGGCCAAGCCTGCCAGGAAGTTTGCTGCCACCATCGCCGCTAGCTTAGCGGTTCTGCCGTCGGCATCGTACTTAGGGTTGAACTCGCAGATGTCTATCATCGCAGTCTTGGGTTCGCTTCCGGAAAGGTAAGCGCATTCAAGCACTTCCTCCGCCGTCAGGCCTGTCGGTGTCGGCGCGCTTACACCAGGGGCGTCCGAGCTGCGAACGCTGTCCATGTCGAAGCTTACGTAAACGTTTCCCGTCTCCTTCGCGACTAGCCTGTAAGCCTCCATGAATTTTTCTGAATTGCTCCTGTAACGAATTTGATTGAGTGTGTAGACTTGCGCCTTTGCGGCGCGGACATAAGCCAGATGCTCGCGTGAATTGGCAAAATCCTGCGTTCCGTATTCGACGAAATCTGTACCCCTAAGAACTTTCTCTTCGATGAGCATTCTATACGGCGTCCCGCTGTTTATCCCGTTCGAATTCTCCCTCACGTCAAGATGAGAGTCGATGTTTATCGCGCCGCACCTTCCTCTTACCGCGTCGCAGGCCTTGAAGTCGGCGTAGCTCATGTCGTTGCTCCCGCCAAAAACTATCGGAGTATATCCGTATCTCAGGAGGTGATTGACTATCGCTTCAAGTTTCGAAAGCGCGTTTTCGAGCTTCATATGTCTCTTGAGATTGCCCGCATCGAAAATGTGGATTTCGGCATCCGGGAGCGCGGCTGACTTCGTGGGGGTTAGCTTGTAGAAGGCTCTGCGAATCTCGTCGGGGGCGGACGAACTCCCTGATCGTCCCTTGTTTCGCACGGCACCTTCGTCGTAAGGGAAACCTAGCAGCACAACTTTGAATCGTTCGCCAAACTTGTCTCGCCTGATCTCGACCAATTCGCCGAATCTCGAGTCTTCCTGTTCGCTTCGTTTGTAAAGGAGAGACGCGTCCGTCTCGTCAAGGAAATTCCAATAAGGTTCCATTCTTCACCACGTTCAATATTTTGTTCTCAGTAAAGTGGTATGGGAGTATGCTGTAGTCTTGCCCATCGACGATGAGAAGGTCTGCCTGCTTACCGACTTCGATGCTTCCGAGCCTGTCCGATACCGCGAGCGCCGATGCGGCGTTGATCGTCGCTGCGTTCAGCGCTTCCTCTACTGTCATCTGGTTCATGGTAACGGCGAAGAACATCGCCGTCTGCATATTATCGACCATGGAAGTTCCGGGGTTAAAATCCGTCGCAACCGCAATGGCGCAGCCGCGGTCTATCATCTCCCTGGCAGGTGCCGGAGTCCCTCTTAAGTAAGCCGCCACGGAGGGGAGGATGACTCCGATTGTGTCGCTTCCCGCGAGCGCGCGGATCTCGTTCGGACTTACGCGCTCAAGGTGGTCGACGGATACCGCTCCCAATTCGACGGCAAGGTTGACACCGCCGTTCGAGGAAAGCTCGTCGGCGTGCATCTTGGGAAGCATCCCTCCCTCTCTTGCGGTTGTCAATATCCGTCGAGTCTCCTCTATGGAAAAGAATCCATCGTCGCAGAAGACGTCGCAAAACGTCGCGAGTTTCCTCTTGGATATGTACGGTATCAGTTCGCGGGTTAGCAACTCGATGTAACCGCTCCTGTCGTTCAAGAACTCAGGCGGTAGTGTGTGTGCGCCAAGGAACGTGACTATGATCTCGGAAATAGACTCCTCTCGCAGCTCGTTTGCCGCTTCAAGAATCTTTATCTCGTTTCTGAAATCAAGCCCGTAACCACTCTTAATTTCGATAGTTGTGGTGCCGTATTGAAGGGTTTTGTCGATCCTTTTTCTCGCCTGAGATCGCAATTTCGACTTTAGCATCTCTCTCGTGTTTGAGACCGTACTAAGTATACCGCCGCCGCTCGAAGCAATCTCAGAGTAGCTCATCCCTTTCGCCCGAAGCGCGAATTCATGCTCCCTCGTCCCGGCGAAAATCGCGTGAGTGTGCGCGTCGATGAAACCCGGCACGATGGTTTTGCCTGACGCGTCAAATGTTTCGGCATCAGGTATGACGCCGGCAGTTCCTATCTTTCTGATAATCCCATCTTCGATTACGACATCGGCGTTCTCGACCACGCCTGCGTCTTGCATCTCTTCGCCTCGCTTGCACCTCTTTCCGGCAGCGGAGCAGGTTGCTATCGTCGCGGCATTTCTTAGAATGAGCTTCACTTAGATTCCGCCGTGTACGTCACGTTGACTGTCGCGGAGACAGAGACGGAAGAGGCGTTCACGGATGGGGCGGCGGCGTCCACAGACATGGCAGCGTACATTGGCATGATCGGCGGCCGGGAAGTCGTGGTGTTCATGGACTTCACCCTGAGATCGGTCATCCCCTCGAGTCTCGAAATCGATTCAGCCTTCTCTCTCGCCTGTTTTACCGCCTGGTCGAGCGCTTTGAGCTCGAGTTTCTCAGGGTACTTCGCCCTGAACTGAATGCCGTCTATCGTGACTCCCTCGACCGATGTGATGCTTCCGAGAGCTTTGTTCAAATCAGGAATGGGAACTGAGAGAGACATGGATGCCCTAACCTGGTAGTACTCCGGCGTCACACGGTCCAGTTTCTTGTAATCGAAGAAAGGGGTTACAAGAAGATTGTCGGTCATGAGCTTTGTGGAATCGACAACACTCCTTAGCGACGCCTGCAGTGCATTGCACGTCTTGACGTAAGACTTGAATGCCATGGTGGCCTGTTGTTGCCTTGCGATTATACTGATCCGAAACTCCGCAATGTCCGGCTCCGCGGTCACGCTCGATGTCGCGCTCACCGTAATTTCAGATCGGCCCTGATCTTTTGTCTGCGCGATCGAGGGGGTGATGATTGCCATGCTTACGATAAGGAAAACTAGCCGCCTCATTTTCTTCTCCATTTCTTGATATTTATCAAACATGGCCTGAAAATTCAAATCTTCGTTTGGCAGAATCTGCTAGATAGTGCTTCTGTGGCGCAGATAATGCACTGAAACGCAGCATATCCCGCCGGATATAGATTCTTTGTTCGGGTATGTCAGTGGCTACCCAGGTATCTTGTTTAATGTCCTGATGTACTGCGATCACGAGCCGGCCGTTGGACGATTGCTATTCTTCTTGAGTATTCACGAGCGAACATTTAATTTCATTACATTGCTTCGTGTTAAAACATGTGCCAGAGGAGTCGATTCTACTTGTCCGGAAATCCGGCATCTGTCTAAAGCGCCTTCAACAAGAATAGGTGGTGGGATGAACAATTTTCGTGTGCGAATTCTTATTGCGTTTTCCATCGTGTTCGTCTTTTCTGCGACGCTCCGCGCTCAGGAGAAAGAGAACTTCAGAAATGTTAGCGATGCGATTGCCGCGTCTCAGAAATTTCAGGGAAAGTCGGGTCCGAAAAGCCTTAATTGGATCGACGGTGGGGATCGCTATTCATACATCACAACGAACGACTCGACCCACAGGGAGGAAATACGCTCATTCGATCCCGCCAATGGAAAGGACCGGCTGATCTTCGATGCGAAGGGAGTGACTTTCCCTGATACGGCGACGCCGTTCAACTACAGATCTTTTCAATGGGCACACGATTCAAGGCATATCCTTTTCGAGACAAACTTCCGGAAGATTTACCGGAAGTCCGGCGAATCCGATTACTACGTCTATTCCCTCGCCGATAAATCTCTCAAGGCTGCGGCCATGAACGCGCGCACGGCCGAGCTTTCTCCCGACGGCTCCATGGTCGGCTATGAAAGGGGAGGTAATATGTTCGTCTACGAATTCGCGACGAAAAGCGAAACGCAATTGACAAACGACGCGACGAGAGAGATTTTCAACGGCCACTTTGATTGGGTGTACGAGGAGGAGTTCGGGCAGCCACAGGCATGGAACTGGTCTCCGGACAGCAAGTACCTCGCTTACTGGCATTTTGACGAGAGCCCAGTCCCGATTATCCAGATAACAAATTATGAAGGCCTCCATAACAAGTGGGTCAAGATTCCGATTCCGCAGGTCGGCGATCCGAACCCGATCGTCAAGGTTGGAGTCCTGGACGTTATGACTCACAAGAACATCTGGCTTGACACCGGCCTGAAAGGTGACTACTACATTCCGCGCCTCTACTGGACAAGTGAACCGAACATACTAGCCATGATGACGTTGAACAGAGCGCAGGACGATATGAAGCTTTTCTTTTTCAACGTCAAGACGGGGGAGCGCAGACTGGTGATGGAAGAGAAGAGCAAGACATGGATTTCGATCTTCAATTTCTATACGAACGTCAACGACATGATCTTCTTCCCTCGGGGAATCCGTCAGTTCTTTTGGGTTTCGGACACGAGCGGGTATTATCAGATTTACAGATACGATTATGACGGTAAGCTGGTCAACAGGGTGACAGACGGCGACTGGGACGTCATAAAGGTCGACGGGATCGATCCGAAAAAGAAAATCATCTACTACACGTCAGCACAGGCCTCGCCACTCGAGGTGCAACTCTACTCTGTGAGGTTCGACGGGACACATGAAAAGCGCCTGTCTCAAGTCCCTGGATTTCATCACTTCAATATGTCGCCGAATTGCAAATACTATGTCGATTCGTATTCCAACATTTCGCTGCCGATGCAAGTCGAGCTCTGGAAGACCGGCGACAAAATGGTGAAGAAGCTTGAGGCGAATGCTTCGGTTGAAAAATATATCGCGACTCACGAATACTCTCCGAAAGAGTTGTTCAGTTTTGTCACTCCCGATTCCGTCAGACTCGATTGTTCTATGATAAAGCCCTTCAATTTCGATTCGACTCGAAAGTATCCAGTTGTCTTCACTATTTACGGGGGGCCGGAGTCGCATTCAGTCTACAATTCATTCGAGGCGTCCGGATGGGATGAGTGGCTCGCGCAAAATGGATATATCGTTGTTGATGTCAACAATCGCGGCTCTGCAGATTACGGCAGTGCCTTCATGAAGATTGTCTACGAAAAGCTCGGCTACTGGGAGAGCCATGATTTCGTCGCGACTGCCCGCTACCTTGCGACGCTTCCTTACGTCGATGCAGATAAGATGGCTATAATGGGAACGAGCTACGGCGGTTACAGCACAGTCTACACGATGCTCACTCATCCGGGAGTGTTCAAAGTTGGCATCGCGAATTCTCCCGTCACCGATTGGCGGCTCTACGACGACATATACACGGAACGTTATATGGGGTTATTGAGTCAAAACGAAGAGGGGTATATAAAGAGTGATTGTATGACTTACGCCGACAGTCTGCAAGGGAAGCTCCTCCTCGTGCATTCCGACATGGACGATAATGTTCACCCGATAAACACGATGCAGCTCCTGACCGCTTTGACGAACGCGGGGAAGGACGCGAGCTTGCGTATATTTCCCCCGGGCGCTCACGGCGCGGTTTACAACGAAGCGAGCAGGCTGCTTCTCTACAGGATTTACACCCAATATCTCAATCTTTACCTGAAGGGGAGCTGTTCCGATCTCAATCTGAATCGAAAGCAATGAAGTTGTACGCAATTATTGAAAGCGTCGCTAACCTCGGCGGTTGCCTTTGGAGGGAGGGGTTAGTATATTTTTAGGGAAATAAGTGATGAAAAACATCCTTGTCGTTGACGATAATGCCATCAACAGACAGCTTGCGGTGTATCTCCTGAAGAAAGGGGGATATAACGTTTTCGAGGCCGAATCGGGCCGGCAGGCGTTTACTTTCCTTAGCGGAACGATTCCGGACGTGATACTTCTTGATATTCAGCTCCCTGAGATGGATGGCGTGGAAATATTGAAACGAATTCGTTCGAATTCCCTTACAAAGGACATAACGATTATCGCGCTCACCGCTTACACGATGCGCGGAGACAAAGAGAAGTTCGAGGCGGCGGGATTCGACGGCTATCTACCAAAGCCGATTGAGCCCAAAACTTTCGCAAAGCAGATTCTTGACATTTACAATTCTTGACTAGAGACGACGGTTTTGAGGATCTCAGAACTCTGTTCACGGCCGACTTGTTGGAGAAGCTGAAAGCACTCGAGGCCGCGGTTAGAGATGCGGACTGGGACGAAGTGAGCGCTATCGCGCACAAGATCAGAGGAACGGCCAAGTCCTTCGGTTATCCGGAGGTCTCGAGCGTAGCCGCCGACTTGGAACGTTCATCCGAGGAAAAGAGTTTAGAATATTCGGCGTCGCTTGTAAAGAGAATTTCCGATTTGATAGTTCTTTGACAATCTGAGAACAATTCTTCGTCCGCGAAAATGTCGGAATCAGTTGGATCGGTTTTTCATAGTTTGAATTTGGGGATGACATTGGAATCGACGGGGATTTGGGAATTCATGGGTTGCGTGTCGCGGTTGCCGGTGCCGCGTAAAAAAATCGGTAAAAACGTAAATGCGAACAACAACTACGCATTGGCTGCCTAATTAAAAAAAGGTAACCCGTCCATTCGGAGGTTCTGTCTGTCGGCACCGAAATGGGCGTCGCCCAGGCAGGCTTTTCGTTAGTCAGCGCCCGGTGGGCTGACGGAAATATTATGCCGGGATTGCCGTTCACAGCTCTGCTTCGCGAGTAGCGCGCGGTGAAATTTTTGGTCGAAGCTATGCACGTAGAGGCTCATGGAGTCCTATCTTCGGACCGGGGTTCGAGTCCCCGCATCTCCACTATATGAAAGTGAAAAGGAGAAAGTAGAAGGTAATTAGAGAGGCAACCCTTTCGCTTTTCACATCTCACCCTTTATCTCTCTTGGTTTTCTCGCCTTAAATTCTATATTGAATTAAACTATGTGGACGAGAGACAGGTTATCAGAATTAATAAAATCGAAGCTTGGCGACAGGCTACTCATCGTCGTATCCAACCGTGAGCCTTACGTTCACGTCTTTGACGGCGATGACATCAAGTATTATGTTCCTCCGGGCGGTCTCGTAACCGCGCTCGAACCTATCATGGAAGCGAGCGGAGGGTACTGGGTCGCTCAGGCATCCGGAGAGGCCGACAACCTGGTCGTTGACGAGAAGAATGAAGTCGGCTGTCCTCCCGAGAATCCAAACTTCACTCTCAAAAGAGTTTTCCTCACCAAAGAAGAAATAACCGGATTCTACTACAACTTCGCCAACGGCGGAATGTGGCCTCTGTGCCACGTTGCGTACATCCGTCCGAGGTTTGAGGCCGCAGACTACGAAATGTACAAGGCGGTCCAGGAGAAATATGCCGACGCTATCGCGGAAATTGTGGGGGACCGCCCCGCATTTGTCTTCATCCAAGATTACCATTTCGCGAACCTGGCTCGCATACTGAAATCGAAAGTCAGAAATGTCGTCACGGCCCAGTTCTGGCATATCCCGTGGCCGAACAGTGAAGTTGTGCGGATACTCCCGTTTAAGGAAGAGCTCCTCGACGATCTTCTTTACAATGATCTCCTCGCCTTCCAGGTGCAGTATCATGTCATAAATTTTCTCGACACGGTGAACAGGTACATCGAATCGCGCATTGAGTATGATATGTCCCGCGTGAACAGGGGCGGTCGTACGACACTACTTCGCGCATTCCCGATTAGCATAGACTTCGATCATGTGTCTAAGCTTTCGGCAAGCCAGGAAATCCTTGAGATGAGGAAAGAGCTCATCAAAAGATACCGACTCAAGGATAAGGTTGTGGCCGTGGGAGTTGATCGCATCGATTATACCAAAGGCATACTCGAGCGATTCCGGGCGGTCGATAAATTCCTTGAGAACAATCCGCAATATATCGGGAAATTCGTGTATGTCCAGCTCGGCGCGCTGAGCAGGATGCAGCTTCCCGCTTACCGCGAGCTGAACGACGACCTGAACCAGCTGATGGTAAGCGTAAACGAAAAGTACCAGTCACAGGGATGGAAGCCCATAATTTTCGCGCGCGCCAATCATTCGAAGGAGTCCGTGACAGCCTGGAACGGCATCGGAAACGTCTCACTCGTGACGTCGCTTCACGACGGTATGAACCTTGTAGCCAAAGAATTCGTCGCGTCGAGGAACGACCTCTCCGGTGCGCTGATATTAAGCGAGTTCACAGGTGCTGCGAGAGAACTCGGCGATGCTATAATGGTGAACCCGTACTACATTGACGGGCTTGCCGAGGCTATCAAGACTGCGATCGAGATGCCGATAGAGGAGCAGCGAAGGCGCATGACCAGGATGCGCGACGCCATCGAGCGACAGAACGTTTACAGGTGGGCGGCAAAGATCCTCAGCGAGATATTTAATTTTGAGTTTGTGGAGTATGATTCCGAAGTCGGCGTTAGTTGAACAGTTGATTACCCCGGTGGGAATACTCGTCGGGTCGCTTTTGCTGGGCGTGTTCTTTAAGAAATTTGTGATGAATTATCTGGCCAAGCTGGCTGCGCGGACGAAGTGGCGGTTTGATGACATCGTCATCGAATCGGTTCGGAGTTCGGTCATATTCTGGGCTCTCGCGCTCGGGCTCGACATTATCGTCGAAACACAGGGATTGTCAAGGGCGGTCACCGATTTGTCATCAAAGGCGTTGGGCGTTCTCGTGATCTTTTCCGTCACCGTGGTTATCTCGAATATCGGGACAGGGATAATCGAATACTACAAGTCTGTCATATCGGGACTCGCGTCTGCCACCAGCCTTCTCAAGAACATCATAAGGGGCACGGTATATTCGGTGGGAATCCTCATAATCCTGGACGATCTGCATATTTCCATCGCCCCGCTTCTTACGGCGTTGGGCGTGGGTGGACTCGCCATCGGGCTCGGACTTCAGGAGACGCTGTCCAACTTTTTCTCGGGACTCCAGATACTTGCGGCCAGGCAGATACAGGTTGGCCATTACATACGTCTCAGCAGCGGCGACGAGGGGTACGTGGAAGATCTGAATTGGAGAGCCACTGTGATACGGACGCTCTCGGGAAATCACGTGATAATTCCCAACAAGAATATTGCCAGCCTGATCGTCACTAATTATGAGCGGCCCAGTCGCGATATATCCGTCGTTTTCAACCTGGGCGTCGACTACGCGAGCGACCTGCAAAAAGTTGAAGATGTGACCGTGGAGGTGGCGCGCAATATTCAGAGAACCGTCGATGGCGCGAAGAAGGATCATGAGCCGTTTGTGAGGTTCAACCAGTTCGGCGATTCTTCAATAAATTTCTCCGTCATACTGAGGGGAAATTCTTTCGTGGATCAGTACCTCATTAAGCATGAGTTTATAAAAAGATTGAAAGAACGATACGACAGGGAAGGAATAAACATCCCGTTCCCAGTTCGTACAATAGTCATGAACAAAGAGACAGATTAAATTGGACTTCACTCCATTTGAATTTAAGTCTAGATTGATATTGACCGAGCTGTTGGGCAGGAGGGCGGCCACGCTTCCTGAACTGACTGACGGCATCAGGAACGTGCCGTTATCGTCGATCTATCATCATACCCATCGCTTTCTACAGCAGCATCACTTTCTATCTCCGGAGCCGCCCAACGATTTCGCCTATTGGGTTACTAATATGCTGAACGAAGATGTGGCCGGAGAGATGCTGGCGAGCATTGATGTGATGCAATTCGTCAGGCTCTCTGACCTGAGGAACAGGTTCCTGGAACTTCTCGAAGGTTACCTGAAATCGGTGAGTCACAAGGTGAGCGGGAAATGCCCTGAGGGCGAGGAGTTCCATTTCATGAGCTCGCGGATCTTTATTATCCCGACCGGACACGTGGCGGGAAGCGTCAATGAGTTCAGAGAGCTGCTGAAAACGGTCAGCATACACTCAATATATTTCCACGTGTTCGAGGCAAAGTTGCGCTTGGAGAAGGGTGATAACGACTTTTCCATTTGGCTCCGGTCGGCGGGAAGGGAAAAGGAAGCGGAAGAGATTTCTCGGCTCGATCCATATACTTTCACGCTTGAAGGATTACGGGACAAAATTTTAACAATCGTCGGGAATTCGAAATAGCGCTCTCTGCCGGACCTCTCCCTGGAGAAGGTTCAATGCTGGAGTTAAAGAGCGCGAAGGTTAATAGGAGGGACGGTCCCTTTGACATGCATCCTTATGAATTAGGATTTTCTTATGGCACAAGTAAAAGATTACACTGAAATAGTCGGAAAGTCGGTAATCGATGAGCTCTTCGAAATCGGCGAAAAAGCCGGATCGATGAAGATACAACACGTGAATTCAACCGCGGTGGGGGGCGGCGTCGCCGAAATTTTAACGCGCCTCGTACCGATGATGAACGAGCTGGGCGTCCAGGCGCGATGGGATGTCATAAAAGGGGGAGAGAAGTTCTTCGCGATAACCAAGAAGATGCACAACGCTCTCCACGGTGTCCCCGAGACTTTTAACGATGAAGATTGGGCGCATTTTCATGGAAGTCGATCGTGAGAACGCCAGGTCTATGAATTTCGAAAACGACGTTGTCTTCATTCATGATCCACAGCCGATCGGGCTCGTCGAAGAGAGAGTTCACTTAAACAACAAGTGGATCTGGCGGTGTCACATAGATTTCTCGGAGCCCCGCGAGAATGTCTGGTTGTTCCTGAAAGATTTTATCGAACGCTACGACGGCGCCATATTTTCGGCTCCTGCCTTCAGTCGTCCGCTTAATACCCGGCAATTCCTGATCTCGCCTTCGATTGATCCGTTGAGCGACAAGAACAAGGAGCTCGACGACGAATATGTTCGGAGTGTTTTTGAGAAATTCGGGATCGATCGCAAGCGTCCGGTGATCACGCAAATCTCAAGGTTTGATTATCTGAAAGACCCAGTCGGCGTCATAAAGGCATACAAGCTTATGAAGCGTTACATCGACTGTCAGCTGGTGCTAGCCGGTGGAGGCGCGACGGATGATCCTGAAGGCGAGAAGGTGCTTGCCGAGGTACGGAACGCGGCCGACGGAGACAAAGATATATTCGTCCTCCTCTTGCCGCCGTCTAGTGACCTGGAGATAAACGCGTTGCAAAGAGGTTCTAATGTGGTTCTTCAGAAATCTTTGAGAGAAGGATTCGGACTGACGGTCGCGGAAGCGCTCTGGAAGGGAAAGCCGGTGATAGCATCTGCGGTGGGGGGAATCCCGCTACAGATAAAACATAAATACAGCGGAATACTGACGCACAGCATCGAGGGAACTGCGTACTGGATGAAACAGCTCGTGAACGAACCGGCATTTGCCCGCGAACTGGGGAAAAACGGCAAGGAACATATACGGCAAAGCTTTCTAATCACCCGTCATCTGCGGGACTACCTTCTCCTCTCGCTTTCGCTGTACCACGATAAAGACATAGTTTATCTCTGAATTGACAGCCACACCTTCCAGACTGAGAAGCGAGCTCCTGGCCCGCGAGAAGGGGAAAAGCCCGCGGTTCTTCTTCGACTTTGACGGCACGCTCACTGAAATCGAACGGACTCCTGACGGGGTAAAATTCAAACCGATAGCGAGATTCATCGTTGAGGAACTCTCAAGACACTTTTCGGTCGGCATAATAACCGGACGCGCCCTCCCGGACATCAAGAAGCTTATAGGTATTAAGGGAATATATTATTCCGGTAATCATGGCGTTGAGATCGAGGGACCTCGATTGAGATTCGTCGAGAAGAATTCTGCAAAGTCGGTCGCGTATTTGAACACCCTCATCCCGAAATTGAAGAGGAAGCTTAAGCCTTACGGACCGATAATCCAACACAAGAAGTACTCTATCGCGGTTCACTACAGAACCGTCGAAGCTCGTTTGGTCCGACAGCTTCTCGATGATCTCGATTTGATAACGAGCGAACCTGTGAGGTCGGGAAAGGTAAGGCTTCAGCTTGGGAAGAAAGTCGTTGAGATTAAGGCCCCGGTCGAATGGGATAAAGGGAAGGCCATCGAAAGAATATTGATGAAGACCGGGCGCACCGGAAAGGTATTTTTCTTCGGCGACGATATGACTGACGAGTTCGGCTTTGAGATGGTCAACTCGCTCAAGGGGGTGAGCGTCTATGTCGGCGGTCTGGAGAGAGAGACTCACGCAAGATATTATTTGGAATCCCCTACCGCCCTGATAGGGGAATTGGCAAAATTCCTTTTTGAACTGGAGTAGCAAGCTCAGGCTCTGCCGCTGATATCCCACCGTCGGTTTACTTCATACTGTATTCTCGCAATATCCGTAAAGCGAAGCGGATGTTTCGTGGATGGTAGCTGCACGCTATTTAATTCTTTCTCAAACGAGCCTGTTGGCTACCTGTAGCAAAACTTACGCGTAGTATAATTGGCTAGGGG
The DNA here is from genome assembly GCA_021796055.1 of Bacteroidota bacterium. Next base: position 1,581 of record JAJYOS010000026.1, on the reverse strand, counting down.
ATGAGATGAGCCACGTCCGACAAAAAAAGTCCCGCCATCGGCGGGACTTTTCATAACTATCTAATATGAATGCGACTCGCGTTTGAAGCAATTCGCAATCTTTGTTGCTTAGTACATGTCGCCCATCGGAGGCGTCGGCATCGCCGGTGCCTTATCCTTCTCAGGCTTCTCGCAGACAACCGCTTCGGTCGTGAGGAGGAGGCTCGCCACGCTGGCTGCGTTCTGCAGCGCTGTGCGGGTTACCTTTGTCGGGTCAATGACGCCGGCCTTCAGCAGATTCTCGTACGTTTCTGTCTGAGCGTTGAAGCCGAAATCGTCCTTCCCGTCCTTCACCTTATTAAGGATGACTGAACCTTCGAGACCCGCGTTGTTGACGATCCATCTGAGAGGTTCCTCAAGCGCCTTCTTGATTATCTCGACGCCGATCTTCTCATCCTCGTTCGCTGTCTTAACGTTGTCGAGCTGAGCGATCGAGCGGACCAGTGCCACTCCGCCGCCTGGAACGATGCCCTCTTCGACTGCCGCGCGAGTCGCGTGAAGCGCATCCTCGACACGGGCCTTCTTCTCTTTCATCTCGACTTCGGTGGTGGCGCCAATTTTCAGAACGGCTACTCCTCCGGACAACTTGGCGAGTCTCTCCTGGAGCTTCTCCTTGTCGTAGTCGGAGGTAGTCTTTTCGATTTGGGCCTTGATCTCGTTGATGCGACGCTTGATATCATCTTTCTTGCCGGCTCCTTCGACGATCGTAGTGTTGTCCTTATCGATGGTGACCTTTTTCGCGGTGCCGAGGAGAGCGAGTGTAGTGTTCTCGAGTTTGAAGCCTTTCTCTTCGGAGATTACCTGTCCGCCTGTGAGGACGGCGATATCTTCAAGCATCGCTTTTCTTCTGTCGCCGAAACCGGGAGCCTTCACGGCGACGGCCTTCAGGGTGCCGCGGATCTTGTTGACGACCAGGGTAGCAAGGGCTTCGCCTTCCATGTCCTCGGCAATGATGACTATGGAACGACCGCTCTGCGCGACCTTCTCCAGAACTGGGAGGAGATCTTTCATCGCAGAAATCTTCTTGTCGTGGATCAGGATGTACGGATCCTCCATCGAGGCTTCCATTCTCTCAGTGTCGGTAACGAAATATGGGGAGAGGTACCCGCGATCAAACTGCATTCCCTCGACCACTTCCATCGTGGTGTCGGTTCCGCGCGCTTCCTCAACCGTGATGACGCCGTCTTTACCAACCTTGTCCATGGCGCTGGCGATAAGCGTGCCGATCTCGCTGTCGTTGTTCGCCGAGATGGTGCCGACCTGGGCAATTTCTTTCTTGTCGGTTACTTCGCGGCTGAGCGTCTTGAGTCCGGAGATGACCTTTTCAACTGCGAGGTCGATGCCGCGTTTCAGGTCCATCGGGTTCGCTCCCGCCGTGACATTCTTCAGGCCTTCGCGGAAGATAGCTTGCGCGAGGACGGTCGCTGTGGTCGTACCGTCACCGGCTACGTCGGAAGTCTTCGAAGCGACTTCGCGCACCATCTGTGCGCCCATGTTCTCGATCGTGTCCTCAACTTCAACTTCCTTTGCCACTGTAACGCC
>JAJYOS010000579.1 GCA_021796055.1 Bacteroidota bacterium | reverse complement strand
GGCATAATGCAGCCTCCAAACAGATTTCAGTATCCCGGCTGAACAAAAAGGGCGGACTTATGTCCGCCCTTTTTAATACCCCGCACATTAACCGTGAGCGTAAGATGATGACTGCCGGCAGATTCCCTTATCCCAAGAGGTTTGAATGAACTGCCTGCAAAAGAACCTTTGTTTACCCGATTGTATCTTCATGGACCACCGATGGCCCGGGCGCCGAATCCCACAACGGTTAACTCGGGACCGTTGTTACCCAACTTTCTGGTTCTCATTATTACTCCTCTGGCAATCTCGATTTGTCCTTCACCATATAGCTGAAGAGACATAAGAGTCCAGGACCAGGTACCATCTGAGAGCGACATGGGAAGCTCAAGAAGTCCGGGATTTTTCTTAGGCAGCCTCCTTCAGGAGCAGAGAATACGCAGCAAACGCCTCGGCTGCCCGTGTTAAGCGGCCTTTCTCTCTTGCGTTATACTGGGTTGAGTGTTATAATGAAAGAACATCAGATAGAGTCCACACCGTCAACATTTCTTTCAGTAGAATGGAACAGATTCAAACGAAGCACAAAATTTTCGAAAAGGAAATGTTGCCGCATATGGCGGCACTCTACAATTTTGCACTCAGGATGACCGGGGCTCCCGACGACGCGAAAGACCTTGTCCAGGAAACTTACATGAAGGCGTACAGGTTCTTCGACAAGTATTCACAGGGAACGAATGCCAAAGCATGGTTGTTCCGAATAATGAAGAACTCGTATATCAATCGTTATCGCAAGGAGTCGAAAGAACCCGACAAGATTGATTACGACGACATAAAAGATTTTTATGCGAGTGTCAAGGCTTCATCAGCAGACACGAATGATCTGCAAGAGAAGATATTCGGAAATCTGTTTGAGGATGAGGTAGCGAATGCGTTGCAGGAGCTTCCTGAAGACTTCAGGACGGTGGTGATACTATGCGACATCGAGGGATATACCTACGAGGAGATCGCAGACTTCATCGAAATTCCCATCGGCACCGTAAGATCACGGCTTCACCGCGGCAGGAAAATGCTGCGTTCGATGCTTAGGGATTATGCACTGACGCGCGGCTTCAAAGACGCCGATGATGAGACAGGCGATGATTGAGTGTAAAAGGAGTTGATGACGGTGGATTGCAGGGAGTCACACGAGCTGATGAGCGGTGCAGTCGACAACGAGTTGTCAAAGGAAGAGGCTTCCGAGTTTTACGATCACATAGAGATCTGTGGCAGCTGCAAAGACGAATTTGATCTCGAGAGGTTGACCAAGTCTTACATCAGGAAGAAAATAACCTTCGTTGACGTTCCGCTGGATGTTGAATCGGCAATTATTGAACAGATAACCTCGTACGGCGGGGCAGAACTGCGCCAGGGATTTTTTCCCCGTTTTTTTAGCAGCAATCTCCTCCAGCCGACGTTTGCAGTTCTCCTGGTTGTCTTGATGGCTGTCGTTCTCGTCTTTGTGAACCGGGATAACGTAGTCATGCCCGCCCCACCTGTAGAGTCGATCGGGAATGCCCAAACCTCTGACGTACAGGACGTCCTGACATTAGCAGAGGATGATTTCCAAAACGTACTGGACGGGACATTCAAACCACAAATTACGACTGAGCACACGGCAGACGTGGCGGAGTTCATCAATCGGAATACCGGGTATAATATTACCGTCCCGGAAGTGCCAAGAGCCGAATGGATCGGCGGAAGTGTTTCGACGTTCAATGGAGTCAAGATAGCCCACCTGGTATATAAGGTGGGAGAGTCATACATCTACATATATAGCTTCCCCAAGGGTTTTGCAAAATCAAAGAAGATTTTTCTTCCACACGCATGCAAGAGGGTGATGGAAAGCAAGAAATGGTTTTGGGAATTGGATTCGAACGGCGATACTCAAGCGGTTTGGTGTTCGGGCGATCACGTTTACATTGCGACGGCGAACGTCGGGAAGAGAGACCTCGGCACTGCCCTTCAACAAAAACAGGAAACGGGACCGTGAAATACTTCCTCATGCTCGCGGCAATCGCCGCCCTAAGTTCGTGCAGCAAACCACCGGCAAAGGATCCGCCGGCGACCGCAAAGTCAGTTTCTTCCATGACGTCCAAGGTTGATCATGCGGACAACATATCGATGGAAGCCGGAGTGAGACCGTCACCCGAAGGAATGGCGGCGGATTTCTCATGGTACAACCGCGAAGGCAAGAAGGTCTCTCTCTCGGACTTCAGGGGAAAAACTGTGCTGATAAACTTCTGGGCAACCTGGTGCGGACCATGCAAAGCAGAGCTTCCCGATATCGAAGCCATAAGCAACGAGTACGCCTCAAAGGGGCTTGTTGTGATAGGTGTTTCGGAAGACGAGGGAAGTAATCTCGTCGGCAAACTCAAGAGTTTTGCGTCGCAACACGGCCTGACATACCAGATTGTCATTGATGACAACAGCATCGCAGATGCCTACGGAAACATCAATGCGATACCTACCTCGTTTCTCGTCGGGAAAAAAGGAGAGATTCTCAAGTCGTGGGTCGGAGAGAAGGACAAATCTTACTTCGAATCAACGCTTGGGAAGTATTTGCACTAATTCGTGAGCCACACCCCGCCCACCAGGTCTCAACACCCGTCAACATCTCATTAGACGTAGAATTTCGAAGCACTCCTGACATTCGGGGTTACCTGAAGGATGGTAGCGCTAACGGGAGTCGAACCCGTGTTTTCGCCTTGAGAGGGCGACGTCCTAGGCCACTAGACGATAGCGCCGTGGCATTTCGAATTTCGAATGTCGGATTTGGGGCTCTTGTGTTGGCAGGACTGTTCTAAATCCGCAATTCGCAATCCACAATTGAAGAGCTGCCCGGCAAGGGCTCGAACCTTGACTTTCCTGATCCAGAGTCAGGCGTGTTGCCAGTTACACCACCGGGCAATAGTCGCTTCCAACGTTTTCAAAGCACATGCGCATCAAGCGTATGGTCTTACCTTGAGTATAAATTTAATTACCGCAAGCCAATTTCCCAAGTGATCCTTAATAGAAATGGGTTTAAACTCTTTGCTGGCTTATCATCGTTCCTTCCTATCCGATGGAAGTAACATCTACGGTATTTAGAAATCGTTTGGCATAGATGTTAGACGAGGCAACCGGCCGGAATCAGAAATTTGCGCGGAGCTCTGCGGCAAACAGTATTGCTAACACCGTCGCGGCTTGACCGACTTGCTGAGAAATTCCTTCCGACTTGTAATTTCCCGATCAAGTTGAATGCAGCCTCGGATTCAGCCAGGAAGTTTTCCCTCCTTATTGAAGGAGATGAACTCAAGCCAACGCCAGGCATTTCCTGCTCACCCGCTTTGCCATCGCCATTATTGTCAGTATCGGCGGGTTGCCAAGCGACTCGGGAAACAGTGTGGAGTCGGCAACATACACGTTTTCCGGAAGGACATCGTTGTGGAAAGTCCCGGATTCCTTACCGGTCAGCGGGAGCATGCCGCCGGGATGTCCCGCATTGAGGGTGCCGGGAAATATCTCTTCATCCCTGCATCCCAGACCACGTAGGATTTCTCCGCAGAGCTCTGCGCCTTCTCTCAATCTGTCAAGGTCTGACTCGGTCAAAGACTTGTTTATCTTCCGCCCAACGACTTCGCCGGAATTCGAATCGGCGAGCTTGATCATAAGGCTATAAATGTCTTTCGCCCGGTACTTCCAATTCCTGTTGAAGAAATAACTCAGAAAGTCGAAATAAGGTGACAGTATGAAATGTTCCTTCTGCACTATGAAAGGCATGGGGATCTCTCTGTCCTGCAGAGAGCCTTCCCATTTAGCGGCGACGCACAGGACCGGATCGACGAAGAGCCTCGGCTGGCATTCTATGCCCGAATTGCGCAGAATGGCGGGCGTACCAAATCCACCTGCCGCAAGAACTATCAGATCCGCGGGATAAAAACCTGATCCCAGACCGCCCGCAATCTCGACTCCGATTGCACTGCCGTCATGTATCACCACTTTCTTCACACTGCACCCGGAGACTATCTTCGCACCCCCCTCAACCGCCTTGTCGAGAAACACGCGGCTGTCCCACTTCGCGCCCCGCTGACAACCAAACACACATCTCCCGCATCCGGCACACCGGCTACGGTACGCCATCTTCTGCGTCGGCACCGGTTGCAAACCCATTTGAGAACACAGCTCGAACGCCTGCTGCGTGTGCGCGTGCCAGTGTCTCTGATGGTCGGAGGATATCGGCACCTCTTCAAAAAGCTCCTTGAATTCCTGATCTAAATTGATCCCCAGTGCTCTCAGCGCCTC
>JAJYOS010000025.1 GCA_021796055.1 Bacteroidota bacterium | reverse complement strand
CGTCTGAAGCATCCGTGATCCTTCCGTACACCGACGCAGACTGCGCGAATGCGCTTCCGGCGAGGAACAAGAATGAACAGATGACTTCGACTAAGAATCCGCCACGAACTGTTGAGCGGAACAATATGACCGATGATCCAAAGACCTGTCCGGGTACTGCCATTCTTCGCATACGATTCTTTTTCCCATCAATGACAATTGTGCGTATAAAACTTGAGATCTTATAAGCAGAGGGCGGGCAAGGAGCTCCCCGCCCTCTGTGAGGAGGAATCGACCTACTTCATCAAAACCATCTTCTGTATCTGACGCTGCCCATTGTTCTGGAGGACGCTGAAGTAGACTCCCGACGCGAACTCGCCCCCGTTGAATGTAACGCCGTACATCCTGCCCGGCTGCGCATCGGCCGAAAATAATGTAACAACTTCCTGCCCAAGTATGTTATAAACTATCAGCGATGTCTGCCCTTTTTTCGCGACAGAGAATTCTATTCGCGTTGTCGGATTGAATGGATTAGGATAGTTTTGCGACAACTTGAATACGGCAGGGACACCCTGCTGTTCTTGTATGGCGGTAGTAGTGAAATGACCAACCACAAACGTAGATCCGTAGGAGCTTGTACCGCTATTGATTTCCGCTGTGATTCCTGAGCGGGACACGGTGTAAGGTTGGCTCGTAAATTGCGTGGCATAAGCGCCAGTGCCTTGCTCTGTGACAGACGTGTCGGTCACGAGATATATCGTCGCGTAGCTCGATCGGTTGTGAGCGAAGACAGAATCTTCTTCCGACGCCATCCATCCGAATTGAAGATCAAATGTGGAGCCGGAATAATGAGATTTGACAATATCCCACTTTACGTTGACTCTTCCCAACCCATTAGTAGTCCGGTTCGTGTCAGGTTTCACTGAGACGGTGAAGCCGTCCGGAGTAGTGGGACTTGTAACCCAAACCGGCGCATAGCCGGAAGAAGTGCCAATCGGGAATATTACCTGAGTTTGGCCCACGGACGGAATAGTAAGCGTGGCAAGCGCCGAATCGGTGGAAAGGTAGCTGGCTGACGATCCGCCCGTCACGGACTTCGCCACGACGCTGTTCGTGTCAAGAAGCAGAACTCCATTGGTCATTGCAAGGGCGCCAGTTGCCTCTACAGAATGACTGAGAAGAACACCCGAAGCATTATTGATCGTCAAACTCGATATGGTATCCGGCAGAAGCGATCCTGTGACCTGAGGCGCGGCGCCATTGTACTCGAAAGAGGCCGCATTGCTTAGGCTCTTTCCGGCTCCAGCCCTTATATTTCCATCCAAGCCAAGTGTATCTGCCGTCTTAAGAGTTCCACCCGCTTCCACCGTAAACGAGCTGCTGCTTCCTTGAAAAGCGCTGCTGCCCATATCCAGAATGCTCCCGCTCTGAACGAGAGTGTTTATCCAATTACCGTTCGACAAGGCACCTGCAGTGTACGTCTGGACTCCCGTTCCCGCGAAGAACAACGAATCCTGTGTCTTTGAATGTGAATAAAACGCGGCACCGCTCTGAAGATTTAAGTTACCATGAATGACCAAATCTATTAGATTACGAGCGCTTCCTACAGTAAGACCTAGCGACCCCTTTACCGAGACGTTCCCATGAACGATGAGCTTCACGGTTTCGATCGGATGCGTACTGCCGTAATCATCGACTGCAACCAAAGCGTTCGTACTGTCAATTTCGAAGTTACCATTGACCGTTATAGTCTTCGGACTACCCTGCACTTCGTATCCTGTGAGAGCAAAGTAGCTGCTGTCCGTGTCAACGAATCTCAGATTTCCGGCTATGGTGTTGCTTGACATGTCGAAGTGACATGGATAAGACGGCAACATCAGAGAGGGACAATCCACGGTTAGATTGTAGAAATTCTGATTGGCATTCGTCGGCCCCAGAGTGGTTGAGCCAGTCACCAGACAGGTCGATCCAGTGTTCCATTTGGCAGTGGGAAGCTTCCCGCCATTCATCGCGTGCTCGTAAACTCCATCTACAGTGATGGTCGCGATGTTCGCGCCATTTAGACTGTCCACCAGACTGCTTCCGCGGATTATCAGCTTGCCTGTGCCGCCAATGTTAAGTGCTGCAGTGGCCGCTTCGCTGTCCGCGAGAACAACCGTACCTGAATCGTTCAAAACGCCGTTGACGTTGAGAGTAGTGTTCATCGTACCGTTAAGACCCGCGGTTGCGTTAATCATGAAGTTACTGTTCGCCGCGAAGTTCACAGTATCTCCCGCGTTTATCGTGATCGTCGAGCTTGTCTGGCTTCCCCTCTGCGTGTATATGCCCGCTCCCCCTGTGCTGTCAATTCCAGCGTAGTTGATATTAGCATTCATTGCAAACACAAACTCCAAAGTACCACTCTGACCGGAGTTGGGTCTGACCTGAGCCAGGTTCACAATCCCATTTCCCTCCAGCGTAATCGCGCCAGTACCGTATTTTGTCTCCAAAACTAATGCGTCCTTCGGACCACTTCCCAAGTTTCCGTCAACCCAAACTATGGGACCGTTTACTTTTAACGGCATGAGCGAGCTCGGCGGGCACGGAAGTGTGCTGTCCGTTTTGAAAGTCGCTCCAGACTCGACGATAAGATTCTTACAGTTTTGTGAAGAGACGTCGTACGTCACTGACGTGCCCGTCAAAATGAAGACCTGCTTACTCGAGCCCGGACCACCTGTCGGCGTGGTATTCCAGCCAGTGCCATCCCACTGCTTCCATGTGGACAAGGAACTCCAATTCCCGGAGGCCACGGATCCGTAGTCACCGACCACAGGTGTCGGTTCCTGGGCGTATGAGAACCGGGAAGAGAATAGAAACGCTGTCGCCGCAAACATAACGACTAGTAGTCTTCTTTTCATTTTACCCTCCTGTTACTTTTTCAATTGAATCTATTATGAATCTTGATCTAGATACGCAGCCAGCAGCATTTCAAAATAAGTCGACAAATTTTTTCCGGATATCTCCTGTGTTTTCGTCCGGTTCTCCCTCAGTCGCGCCAAGATTTACTTCCACATTCGCCACAGTAGTGAGCATCCTTAATCCAACCCTTCAGCCCATGCGTATACCATGTATACCTTGTATACAAAGATAAAATGCAACACACTTCTTGTCAAGCCCCAAATCAAGAATCAGCAACCTTTTTTTGACTCAACAGCATCTTCTTTCCTCCAGGCATAGAAAGCCGCGCTACACCCACCGCAGGTGATGAAGTCTTTCGACCTTCAAGGATGTAGCAGTACAGGAGTCAGTTCCCTACATTTTGGCCGGTATTTGCCTCGGCACTTCATAGAGATCACTAATCGAGGAGGCCATTATGCTCAAGCGAAAGAGAAAAGGAGAAAAGCCGCTACCGGCCGTTCTTTTGGGGCAGATTTTGCGTTCATCAAATGGGCATTCAGTTCTTCAGAACATCCCGATTATGACTTTATCTACGCCAATGGTCTGTTTTAAATGTCGAAGCCGGGAGACCCGCTTTGTTGAATAGCGTGGCCTCTTGAGCGTTTCCCCAGGCGTACCTCACCGCGATAGGATGCTTCACACGCGGACTGTAGACTACAAGTGTTCTCCCCTCGACTTTCACTTTACCAACGACGAAAACACTATCTTTCCCCGCGATGATGAAGTTAGAATCTCCATCGAGTGGCTTGAAGACAAGTCCTCCGCTCGCATGACTGAAAGAGACCATCACCTTGTCTCCACGGACTTTCATCGAGCGGTAAAGTGGACCGGAATAGACTACATTTTCTCCATACTGTTTCGCCAACGCCCAGAGCGCCAGGCGCAACCCCACGTCCTGTTTATCGGGCGGATGAATTCGTCCCGGAGTGCCGATGTCAAGCGTCACCGCCATCCCGGTGTGAGGCAACGAAAGCGTCTCGCGCTGCGCGTTTCGTATCACCTCAGAGTTAGCCTCTTTGCCATAGTGATAAGGGGCTATCTGCACCCAGTAAAATGGGAAGTCACCTTCTCCCCATGCGGCTCTCCAATCTTTAATCATGAGAGGAAACAAATTCTTGTAATCGTAAGGTTCGTTTGTATTCGACTCCCCCTGATACCATATGACTCCCCTGATGCGGTATGGAATCAATGGCGCTATCATGCCATTGTAGAGAACCGTGGGAGTGTTCTCGCTGTATGCAAAAGGAAGTTTCGGACGGGAATATATCTCCCCGTCGGGACTGAAGACATAATATTTCCCGTGCAAATACTGAGCGACTGGCATGAACTTCCATGCGCCAGACAGAGAGACGGTTTGTGTGGAGTCGAATTGAGGATGCACCTCCATCGGCACGTTATTACCCCAAATTCCTCCCCATGAACTTATGAGAGGCACCCTGATCGCGACAGTTAATATCGTATCATCCACGACACTTCCAGGGATATCGTAAACTCTTGGGGACGCATCGTAACCCCGCTCAAGTATCCCGCCGACTTTTGTTCCATTGACCCATGTCTCATCCATTCCGCCAATCGGCCCGAGATCCAACACGAGTGTTGAGTCCAGCCAGCTCTTCGGTATGTTTACCTTTTTCCTGAACCAGACGGCGCCGATGAAACGGCCGTCGCGATTTTCGTAATTGTAGATCCAGTAATCCGGAAGCTTCACGCTCCTCCAGAGCGAATCATTGTAATTTACCTCCGGACAACGGATGTCGTCGAAGTCAAGCCCTTTCCACCTCTCCTGTGGAGCTTTCGAGGCCACGTCAACTACCGGATGAGAGTATATCCATTTCATTCGCGCCGATATCAATCCGCTGGAGTTCTCGATCGTTTCAACTTTGTCTTTGTACGACGCCATCCTCGACAGGTACTTCGCGCCGATCCACGGTTGTATTTCCGTACCTCCCCACACGGACCATATCAGTCCGATAGGGACATGCAACTCGCTGTAGAGCTTTCTACCGAAAAAATATCCGACCGCGCTGAATTCAGCCGCGGTTTTCGGAGTACATTCCGTCCAGGAACCTGAGCAATCGGATTGCGGAGTGACAGCGTATTTCGGGGAAGCTGTGAAAAGTCTGATGTCGGGGTATTCAGCCTTCCTGATTTCTTCCGAGGCATTGTTCAGGGGAAATAATGGGGGCCAACCCGCCAGCGGCATCTGCATGTTGGACTGCCCCGAGCAAACCCAAACCTCGCCGAGCATCACATTCGTATACCTTATCGTGGAATCGCCTGCGGTAACGTTCAGGACATAGGGCCCGCCGGCTTTCACAGTCCGGAGGCGCACCTCCCATGAGCTGTCCAAGCGAACCGCAGTCTTGGCTTCCGCCCCCCAGCTCCCTGCTACATATATCTTTTGACCAGGCTCGCCTTTACCCCACACGGGTACTACGGACTTTTGCTGGAGTACCATGTTATCGGAGAAGAGGGACGGCATAACAAGGACGCTTTTAGGGGCCGCCTTGGCTCCTGACACTGAGAATAACAAAAGGATGGATAGTAAAACTCCCGCTGTGGTTCCCACACAGGGCGACTGGTAATTCTTTCTCATACGGCTCTTATCCATATTTTCTTTAAACTCCGTCGTTCGCGCCAGCACGCCCCATCCGCCGCGGTAGTGTAAAATTAGCTAAGACGACGGGCATTAGCAATTTTAACATGATTAATCGGTCCGGCCTTAAGAAGTCAACGACATGGAAAGAGACAGCCGACTTCTCATTTCCTGAGCAAGCTTGTGGTAAAGGCGGTTTACGCGGCGAGCACAGAATCACTTTCTGGGCATTCTACAATTACAAATATCTCCGTACCTTCTACTGTTTTGTTTCTACCCCCCGCGTTTCCTGAATGGAGGCGGACGCTTTCACTTCAGCTCATCATGGAGTGCACGCAGCAAAGTCGATCTATAGTCCGACTTGAAAGACCAGAACATTACCCCTCTGAGCCCGCGGGCCTGAAGAAACAGACATTTGTCGCGAAGGGATTGCGGATCATCATAGGAAATGAAGATGCTGTCGCTCTTGTTAAAAAGGTACGGCACGCAGGAAGTCGAGTCCCAGTAGCGGACATAGCCGTTCTTGTTTATGTAATTGCTAACCAGATTATCGTAAGATGCGTTGATTGGGTTTCGGGTCGGCCCTCCGGGCTCGTACAAACCGTTGAATGCGGTCGAGTCGACATGCCAGGCATGGCCATAGAACGGGACTCCTAGCACGATCTTCGAAGGAGGGACCCCGGCGGCGATGAACTCCTCCACAGCTTTATCGTCGGAATTCGAACGAGGGTCGCGAGGGTTAGCAAAGAGAGGCGAGTTGTGACCGGCAAGCGAGTCGCCGGAAGGTGAACTCATCTCATAGGTCATGAGGTTAATGAAATCCAGATAGTGCACATCCTCAGCCAGGTCTGTATGTTTCAGGTAATTTTCAAACGCGCCCGCCGCAATAGTAATGAGATAATGCCGGCCGTTTTTCATACCTAGCGAGTCGAGCGCCATTCGCAACTCTCCGAGTAAGTCCGTGAAATTCCGCCTGTCTTCTGGCCGATGGACGTTACCCGCCCCGGGCAAACCGGGATATTCCCAATCGATATCGATGCCATCCAGGTTGTACTTCTGAATGAACCTGACGGCGCTTCCGATAAACTTCCCCCTGCTTTCGCTCGTCAGACACATATTTGAAAACCCTCCGGACCACTCCCAGCCGCCGACTGAAATGAGGATCTTGAGGTTCGGGTACTTTCGTCTGGCGTCATCTAGTATCCTGAAATTCTCGGCGTCGTTCTTGAAACCTTCTGTGATGGTGTCTCCCTTGATGTTAGCGAACGCGTACATCAGGTCAGTAACCATTCCGAGGTGGAGTGAATCAGGATTAACGAGGCTGTCACCCTGAAACAGGTAGCCCACAATGCATTCCTTTGACTCAGCTTTCCCTGTCAACTCCGGTGTACTCGCGCACGACGCGAGGAAGACACTCAATAGAGACACCGCAATAACGCTCCGCATGACAACTCCAGATTGATTATTAAGTTGACAACAATCTATCACGCGGGAGGCGCTTTCACAAGAAGTTGCGGCGAAGGGAGCAATGAATTGCGGCTGTCCGGCCCACACGCAGTCCCCTCTTAAATGCCGTCGTCAGAAATCGACGCGCGCTCCAATATTGAAGTACCGCGTCGAAAGGAGGTCAGGTATGGGAACGGGCTGAGGACTTTCCTGAGGTATGAAGTACCATGAATACGAGACGACGTTACGATTATCGAACACGTTGAACACGTCTGCGGTCAGTATAAGGTTGGTCCCCCTGGCAAGCGCGAACTTATACGTCAATCCCATATCTACCCTGTAGTACCATGGATAGGCCTGTACCTGACTGTAATCGGTCACCATCTGTGGGTTATTCGTTGGAGAAGTTCCAGGCGCATCGGTCATGGGATGGTACAGGTAACCGGTACCGAAAAGGAGTCGCACATGTGCTTCCGAGTTGCGCAACTGCTTCATGGCGTCCTGCAGGAATATTTGTATCGTATTGGTCTGATCGAGAAGGCTCCTTTGATACGCCGATCCCGGGGCGATATTTCTTTGCTGGGCGTTCAGATAGTCGTACCCGATGTAAGTGTCCAAGCCCTCGGCGAGCTTTCCTTCGTACTCAAGGTCCAAACCATAGGCATACCCTTCGTAGTTGTTCGAATCGCCGTACGTCAGCTGTAACTGATTTGTGAGAGAGTATGGTATCAAGCTGCTTAGTTTTTCGTAAAACACCTCCGCCATCAGGTTCGTGTTATCGCGGAGAGTGTTCTGATATCTCAGGACGTAGTGGATGGCCCTTTGCGCCTTGAGACTCCTCGCGACAGCCGGACTTTTGTCTCTGGTCTCGTAGAAAGAAGGGGGCTGGTAGTAATACCCCCACCCGGCGCTTATCGAGTTTTCCGCGTTTGGTTGAAACAACGCGCTCGCACGGGGTGAGACGAGGAATTGATCGTTGAAATAATCCTTCAGAGCCCTGACTCCCACATTCGCCGTAAAGTCGCGCGTCAATTCGACTTCCTCGCTCAAGTAGGAAGAGACGGAATTGAAAACGAAATTCTGTTTCGACGCCGCCAACTGAGGGGGACCGCTCAACCCGGTGTATGAAGTCAGCTCATCAAGCGTATTGTTCATCCCTGAAGACTTCACGGAAATGCCGGCCATGGTTTTGTGAGTTCCGTAATTCGAAACATAGTCCGCCTTCAACTCGACTCGGTTCATCAAAAGAGAGTTGTCCGCGTAATTGTAGCCCGACTCGAGGAAACTCATTACCTGCGGATTGTACGCGTCTGGAACATAATACACGCTGGATGTGAGATTCTCGTTGTACGCTTCCCTGTCCGAATAAAGGCCCAGCGACGTAGATAGACTCGAATGCGAACCGAGAGGAGATGTCAATCTGAGGCCGAGAAGGTTCGAGCTATAGGAGTAGTTATTCCCACCGTTGAACTGGAGGTAGATTTGCTGAAAGTTGTACCAGGATCCATATTGGTAATTGCCCGTCCAGTCCTGCGGGGTGAGATTGAAACTGTTTTTTGCCGTTATGAATAGAAGATCCATCCGAATTTTACTCGGTAGAGTGTACGACCCGAAGATTTGAAAATCGCTGTACCGGGGGACATAACTTCCCTTCGTCTGTAGTACTCCGGTAAACGAAGTCGGGTACGCATAACGAAAGCCAGCTATCCAGTTTAGCCTTCCTATTCGGTCATGGAGAGTTATGCCGGTATTCAGTAGTCCCGCGTTCAATTCCCCCCCGAGAGCAGAATCTTCATTGGTTCTGTAATTGACTTCGAGAACGGAAGACATCTTATCGCCGTATTGAACCGGGAAAGCGGCGTTATAGAATTTAAAGTCCCTCACCATATGCTCGTTTATAACCGACTCGCTCTCTTGTATCCCCTTCTGCGCGAGATACGGCTGGTAAATCTCGAACCCGTCTAGGTAAATGAGATTGTCGTTGAAATTTTGTCCGTTGACATTATAGGTGCTCGTCAATTCATTGTTCGAGCTGACACCGGGAAGTATAGTCACGCTCCTCAGTACATCCGAAAATAAATTCGGCACGTACTTTAGGTCTTTCTCCTTCACCATGTAAATGCTTGGCGATGTTGTGAAGCGATCAGCCTTCACGATAACTTCATTAGCTCTGTAGGCGCTCTGCACAAGAGGGACATCGAACACAGATGGTTTGACTTCGTGGTCGACGTGGATTTCCAACGACTTCGCCTTGTACCCAACGTAGTCAAAGCCAACCTTGTATATTCCCGGTTTCAGATAAACGACGAAGTTGCCGAGACTATCCGTTACGGTGCCGTTCGATGACTTTTCAATAAGAACATTCACCCCATAAAGCGGCGACCCCGTGGCGTAATCATAGACATGACCTCTTACGGGTATCAGGTTAGATTGTGCCCTCGCTTGCAGCGAGAACAAGCCGATGAGTAAAGCGATTGGTCCGATCCGCCTGCTCAAACGGGAAAAAATCATAATCTCCTTGTTTGCGCGCGTTTAATTGACTCGCCATTTAAATATTAAAATAGAAACAACGTAACAAGGAGATTTACTATTCGGCCCTCAGAAAAGATTGACTTACAGCGGCAAACCAGCGACTAGCGGCTTTTGAAGATATGGCAATGATTTTCATCTGATTGCTGATACCCAGGTGAATTTCAGGAATTTCCGGACATTCATCCCAATTCAATCGTGCTTCTGGTTTCATTCTGGGTAAAAGCTATTCATTCGATATCTAATAAACAATGTCGAACAAATCGGATGGATACCGAGCTCTAACACCAATCGCATTCATAGTTCTTGGGAAAAGAATCGCCAGCGAGTATTCGATTCGTAATATTCGCATTACCAAAGGTATTGTTCTCAGCGCATGTATATCTTAATTCGTTTCACAGCTGTTCCGAGTCTGCTATCAGCTTTGAGATGGTGCAAGGTTAGCATGCGCTGAATGGCATTTCACAACTTGCCCCATAGCTTATCGCGTATCTTCGTCAAAATGCCGCTATGTGTTTTTAGCAGACCTTCCCGGATCTAGTTTGAGTAGATTGGCGCGACCTGGTACTGCTCAAGTTTACCGTCAGGCATCTGGTAAGTCCAGACTTTCAGTTTACGATCGGGAAATACTACGCGGAAAGAGCGTTCGATCATGCCTCCGCGTTTCGACTCTCCTGTCTGGACAAACTCCTTCGGTTTGCCAAGCGGCGCCAGCCCCGATTCAAAATCCTTCAAGGCCTCCTTGCTGAAATACGCGTTCGCGTCTGAAGTGAAGAGAGAGCGTTCGATCTCCCCTTTTTGCAGACCATCGAAAATGAGTCGCGCTTGCTCGGTTCTGGAGGCCGTCTCGGCGTCCTGCGTTTTGAAAAGCAGCTTCGCTATCCTCATCCCGATCGAGCCAGCGGCCGAAGAAGCATCCTGATTCGTAAGGACAACGACGCCAGCGCTGTCGTCAGGAAACACGGCGTTGAAAGCTGTGAACCCCGACACCTCGCCGCTATGAGACAACATCCGATGGCCATCCATCAAACCAACCTGCACCCCCAAACCGTAGCGAGTTCCAACTCCATTCTTCAGGAGAATTTCGGTCTCGAGCTGTCTGTAAGACTCGTGCTTCAGCAGACTCTCATCAATTATCGAGATATCCCATCTCGCGAGATCACTCGCTGTCATCGCCAGTTCGCCGGCTCCCGCCATCCATCCGGACCCTTCGCTCGGCGCCGGTCTAAGAGGTCCCAGCCCATACTCGGTGTAACCCGCTGCGTCAGCCTCGGTCATCTTTCCCGCGTCAAAATTTACCGCGCTCGAAAGATCAAGCGGCTTCAGAATGTTATCATGAAGAAATTTGTAAAAAGATTCGTGCGTAATCTTTTCCACGATCTGACCGGCAAGGACGTAGTTTGTATTGCTGTATTGCCAACGAGTCCCCGGCGCGAAATCGAGAGGCTTCTTTGCCCACCGGTCCAATATTTCCATTGGTTCTATCGGTTTTAGCATCATCGGTGGGACATAATCCTGCGGCCAGAAGTCCTGATAGCCTGAGGTGTGGGATAGAACTTCTCGAAGAGTCACCTCGTTCGCCTCCGTTAGCTCGGGAAACCACCTTCCTATGTGATCGTTCAGCGAAAGTTTACCCTGCTGTTGAAGAAGGAGTACGCAAGACGCGGTGAACTGCTTGCTGATGGATCCGATCGCGTAGCGCATGGAGGGTTTTGCGGGAGTCATCGGGTCGAGCCTGGCGTAACCGTACGCCCGGGCGTACACGATGCGACCATGTTTCACAACCGCAAGAGAGGCGCCCGGCGTCCCTGTTTCCCGTAGAACCTGAACAGCGGCAGAGTCCACTCCGATTTCAAGCGATTCAGGAGACGATAGTCTCTGTCCGAACGACGGACTGGCGCAAAACATGGCGGTTGCCAGGACAACCATCACAAGAACTCTTTGCCTCAGGCATTGCTTCGTTTTATCAGGTTTACTCATTAGCTATCTCCTCACGACTTTTCTTTGCTGTTCTGGGATCACGTCTCACTCATTACTCCGGATGCCACTCCGGATTTTCATAACATTACCCTATTCATGAATCATTTCCAATATGCTTCAACCACTCCCTTTTCTTATCTTATGATCAAAACATATTTTCGGAGTCGACCGATCATGAAGAGCTACAAGTTCCATCTCGATATATCGTCTGACAAATGTCTGGAATACTATCGCGGTACGATCCGTCAGGTCAGGGTACAGCTTCCCGACGGTTTCACCATACAAATCCCTGCGTCACTTCTCAAACGCTACATCACGTCAACCGGCATACAGGGGGAATTCGTTATGACCTGCGACGACGATCTCGCAAACGCAAAACTGCGAAAATCGACGGAGAGATGATGTAGCGCAAAGGTAAGATACTTGCCCCACCATTCGCCGGCTCAGTCGAGCATGTAATTGCAGGCAAGCTTCGCATACGCTGAAAGCTGGCCCGCCTCCCAATCCTTTCCACGTCCCAGCTCCTCTGCCATCAGCTTCGCGACGACCGGAGCCATTTCAATACTTGCCTTTGCATTGAGGAGGAGGGCGCGCGTTCTTCGGGCCAGAACATCCTCGACATTTCTCGCCATCTCTTGGCGCACATGCCAAATGACTTCCCCTTTCAAATATGGCAGCGCGGGGTGTATGAGCTCGCCGAAGTATGGCCTTTCAGAAATCAGTCTTTCAATCAGCTCCGAATCGGAACCGTAGACATTCAGATTATCATCCCTTTCCAAGTCCGCGGTACCCCCATGAATCCGCAAGCTTTCCGTAGTGCTCGGGCGTTCATCCAGTCCGGCGACGAGCGTCGCCTGGTCGACGGCATCCTGTCCCATTTTTCTGTAAGTGGTCCATTTACCACCCGTAATTGTAACAAGCCCGGAATCGGATACGACAAGCACGTGGTCCCGTGAGATCTCAGAAGTCTTCTTCTTTCGGTCGCTTCTCGCGAGCGGACGCAGCCCGGCATACACGCTTTTCACATCCGCACGCGTCGGGTCCTTCGCCATGTATTTCGCCGCATGGCGAAGTATGAACTCCACCTCTTCCTCGAGCGGCTTTGGTTCCAGAGAGGCGCTCCGCACAGGTGTGTCCGTGGTCCCAACCAGAACGCAATTATGCCACGGCACGGCAAAAAGCACTCTGCCGTCCTCAGTCTGAGGAACCATGATCGCCGAGTCTCCCGGCAGAAACTCTTTACCAAGAACGATGTGGACCCCCTGGCTGATGGCCAATATCCTGGAAACCCTTGGCTCGTCAAACCTGCGGATCTGGTCGGCAAATACACCCGTTGCATTCACGACGACCCGCGCGCTTATCTCGTACTCCCTCTCAGTTTCGCGGTCCACAGCAACGACGCCGCTTATCATTCCACCCGATTTCAGCAGCGCGGTCACGGCCATGTAGTTCACCGCCAATCCACCCAACTCGTGTACTGTCTGCGCGAGATTTACCGCGAGGCGCGAGTCGTCGAATTGTCCGTCGTGGTAAATGACGCCGCCGCGCAATCCATCTGGTTCCACGTTCGGAATTCGTTCGATTGTTTCTTCCCTCGAGATGAATTTCGACGGACCAAGCCCGAGTTTTCCAGCGAGAAGATCGTAAACCTTCAGCCCAACCCCATACAGCGGACCGTGCCACCAGTCATAGTTAGGAACGACAAACGACCTGTTCAAAACCAGGTGCGGAGCGTTTTGTTTCAGCAGGCCCCGCTCCCTAAGCGCTTCGGTCACCAATGAGATGTTCCCCTGCTGGAGGTACCTGACTCCGCCATGAACGAGTTTTGTACTTCGGCTCGATGTCCCTTTGGCGAAATCGTGTTGTTCAAGCAAGAGAGTTCTATATCCTCTCGAAGCCGACTCGACGGCAGTGCCCAGCCCGGTCGCGCCTCCGCCAATAACCACGATGTCCCACCTTTTACGCTCAGATTCGATCCTTGCCATTATATCTTCACGCGTCATAATCCTCCCTTTCGTCAGCGGTCTAAGACTCGAGTGTTAACCATTATTTAATTTGCATAAACAATCGATATTCTTCATTATTTTTCAGACAAGAACATAAACATAACAGGAAATGTCATGAAAAAAGTGCTGCCGATTATCTTCATCGCGATAATGGCGTTCGGATTTTCCGCCAACCGCCACACCAAGACATGGATCCCTAAGTCTGCGTATCTACCGAAATACTCCCACATAGTCCTTGTAATCGAAGAGAACAAATACTATTCAAGGGTGATTGGAAGCAAGGACGCGCCCTACATCAACAACGTCCTCGTAAAACAGGGCGCTAACCTGACACGAATGTTTGCCGATGAGCATAACAGCGAAGGAAACTACTTCTGGATATTCTCCGGCGCGACGCAGAACGTCGGACATCACGATATGACACCGACGAAGTCCAACAATCACAACTACCCTTTCATGGCTCCAAATCTCGGCGAGCAACTCATTAAGGCGGGATATACATTCAAGGGCTATGCGGAAAGCCTCCCCTCGATCGGCGACACCGTATCCTGGGCGGGGAAATACGCCAGGAAACATGTCCCCTGGATTAGTTTTGGAAATCTGCCACAGGGAAAAACCGAAGCCACATCGTGCAATTTACAGTTCAGGCAGTTTCCCAGTGACTTCAACAAGCTTCCGACCGTTGCCATTGTTATCCCAAACCTGATCGACGATATGCATAGCGGGAAGCGCTCTCTGCGTGTGAAGGATGGCGACGCGTGGCTGAGAGACAAACTCGGCAAGTATTACGAGTGGGCGAAGACTCACAACAGTCTCCTGGTCATAACATGGGACGAAAACAGCGACTGGTCACAATTCACCGGACTCACGAATCCAGCCAGCAAGAACCGCGATATAAGAAACAGGATCCCCACCATATTCGCCGGCGCGCACATAAGGCATGGTAAATACACTGAAGGTAAAGGCGTTACTCACGTTAACCTCCTTCGTACGATAGAGGCAATTTACGGGCTGCCGCGGGCCGGTTACCAACAGAAGTATGCCCTGAAATATGGAATATCAAACAACCAGATCATCAGCGACATATTCACACGAAGATGACGATCGACAGCTCGAATCACTAAATTGGAACGGAACGATAACTGGATTAAATGACTTGACCACCTGATCGGAGGATCACAAAATGAAGAAGCTCGCGTGGGGAATACTCAGCACATCCAGGTTCGCGGCTCGGGCGATAATCCCCGCGACCCAGAGGAGTAGCCTTTCTGAAGTAAGTGCCATTGCTTCCCGTGACAAGGTTCGAGCGGAACAGCTCGCCGCCCAACTGGGAATCCGGAAGGCTTACGGCTCATACGAGGAACTCATATCAGATCCCGAGATCGATGTCATCTACAATCCGCTTCCAAATCACCTTCATGTCGACTGGACACTTAGGGCCCTCGAAGCGGGCAAGCATGTACTTTGTGAAAAACCAATCGGCATCAACCACGTCGACGCTCGCCGACTTCAAAACGTGTCGAAAGTTTTTCCGAATCTCAAAGTAATGGAAGCATTCATGTATCGCCACCACCCGCAATGGCGGAAGGCGAAGGAACTCGTGGAAACCGGCGCGATCGGCGAGTTAAAAGAGGTGCAAGCTCATTACTCTTACTATAATGATGATGCCTCGAACATTAGAAACAAGATCGAGTTCGGCGGAGGAGGGATGTTAGACATCGGCTGCTACTGCGTTTCCATCTCACGGTTTGTTTTCGGACGAGAACCCAATCGTGTTCTCGGGAGAATTGAGCGAGATCCAGACACGAAGGTCGATCGGTTCGCTTCTGGCGCGCTTGATTTCGGAAGCGGTGTCACAACTTTCTCCTGCGGGACGCAGCTCCAGCCATACCAACGAGTAAACATCATGGGCACGAAAGGGAGGATCGAGCTGGAGATACCTTTCAATGCCCCCATCGACCGCCCGACGAGCATCTGGCTGCAAAGAGGCGGCTCAATCGAGGAAATACGATTCGAAATCTGCGACCAGTACACAATTCAAGCCGACCACTTCGCGGAATCTATAATCAAAGACACCGACGTCCCCACGCCTATAAGCGACGGGATAGCGAACATGAAGGTGATCGACGCGGTTTTCGAAAGCTCCGCCAAGGAAAGCTGGGTGAATATCTAAAGAACTTTAAACATGGCTCACTTCAGCGGCATCATCTTATGTGTCGCAGTGTAATCGCCTGCTCTGATAACATAGAAATAAACCCCGCTGGCGAAGCGGTCCGCATTGAAGCTTACTTCATAGTTGCCCGCACCCTGCTGTTGGTCAACAAGAGTAGCTACTCTCTGGCCCAGGTCGTCATACACCGTCAGGTTCACAAATTCAGCCTTAGGGATGCTGTACTTTATCGTCGTGGACGGGTTGAACGGGTTGGGGTAGTTCTGACTGAGCGCGAAAGTCCGAGGTATTCCCACCTGTTTCGTGTTCACCGCTGTCAAAGCCGGCGTAATGAATGACCATATAGCGGAAAACGATCCGGACAGTGTGTCATCGATCGCCTGGACTCTCCAGAAATATTTTGTCTCAGGCGAGAGCTTTGTGTCGATAATCTGACGAACAACCATCATCGTGTCCGATATGCCTGAGGAATCAACGACTATGTTTCCGAACGAGCTGTCCGAAGCGATTTGCACCCGGTAAGAAGTTGAATGTGTAACTCCGTACCAGGCAAGCGCCGAGTCGGATGATCCGAGAGTGTCTTGGGTGGCCGGTGAATATAGGGCTGGTGACGCGGGAACGGCTGAAACCCCGGCATCGGTAGTATGCACGATTATCCCGTTGTGGCCGACAGCCCAGCCGACGGAGTCATTTACGAAGCATATGTCTTCGAACATGGTGCCAGCAGGTACATTCACAAACTGGTTCGTCCATGTTTTACCCGCGTCCGTAGTCCTGTAAATGTAATCGGTGGGACCGCTCGAGCTGTACGGGCCTCCGGCAACATAACCAACTGAATCGTTTGAGATATAGACCTTGAATATGTCCGTCGGTGGATTCGATTGTACCATCGTCCAATGCACGCCTCCGTCCGTTGACCGAAGTATCCTTCCGCTGTCCCCTACGCAAATTCCAATTCCCGGAGCAAAGAAGCCTACATCTGCCAGGTACGAGGATATACCGGTCTGCTGTTCGTTCCACCATCTTCCCCCGTTCGCCGTCGATAGTATGATGCCATTATCACCAGCCGCCCATCCCAGGCTGTCGTTGTCGAAGTAAACACCGGCCAGCCTTCCCGCGAATCCCGCTACTTGAAGAGTCCAATTTCCGCTACCGGGTGAGTTCAGTACGAAGGTGTAATTTGTAGCCCTGTTTCCGCCTGCAATCCAGCATTCAGGTCGATTATTGGGACTCGCACAATAGATGGAGTAGTTGTATTCTCCATAAGGCGAAGGATTGGAGTTGAACTGCCAGCTCGTGCCACCGTCCGTCGTCTCGAGAATCTGGTCTCCCCCGACTATCCAACCGGTTGTGCTGTTCAGGAAAGCTACCTTAGACAATTCCGACGTCGTCGGGCTGGAGTATTGCGTCCATGTTTTTCCGCTATCAGTGGTGTGCAGGATTACGCCGCCCAATCCCACCGCCCAACCAGTGGTCGGAGAAACGAAGTAAACGCCCAAGAGGTCCGAAGTAACGTTGGACTGCTGCTGAGTCCATTGCGCGGATGTAACCGATGTAATGAGGAATAGCATTGCCGCGGACAAAAGAAGATTCTTCATAATCACCTCACCACTTTTTTCCGATTCGAAAACTTCTATTCCCAAAAGGTCAACCGGGAATCAGTACAAGGCCGGAATCCGTCAGGGGCCCCTTTCTCAGGCACAAATGTGAACCTTGACTTGGAAAAAAGTTATACAAATTCTGTACGAACAGCAACCTTTACGAAATTATCTTTCA
>JAJYOS010000024.1 GCA_021796055.1 Bacteroidota bacterium | reverse complement strand
TGACAGTGCGGAACGGCGGCGACTGCTCGTACCATCGCTTCTCGAGCTGCCATGTCTCATAGTCGGTGGCGATCAGCCCGGCCGTCACTGCAGCCATTCCCAGAATCGCGGGAATATTATCCGCACGAAACGTACCTTCTGAATAGCGCGCCCAGTCCCCCGGGATTTTGGCAAACATGTCATACCATTTGAGCTGAGAAGCGTAAGCCGGTCCGGAAGAGGTGCTGTCACGCTTTGCAGAGCCGAGCACCCCTGCTGTATTACTCGTGTCGGAACTTGACGTGAACAAATTATTTCCCTGGCCATGAGCGATGTCTACAGCAAACGAAGCGATGATCAGCCCGACAGAGACTTTTCCCAACGAGGAGATGATACCGACTTTCTGGACTCTGGCAAACACCGGTCTCTCCGCTTTTGACTAAATATCCGCAAGTCAAAGCGAAAAACGGTGTGTCAAAAGGCACAACCGGATTGGAGGCAGATTGGTCGAAGGAACCGGCTCCCGGCGAAACTGCATCACCCTGTCGAAGCCGCGGCATCGCAGGACCGCAGCACTACCGCCTGCTTTTATCTGCGGCCCGGGAGACGAATCGGCAAGGGACCGCGCACCAGTCGCAGCTCAGCGTACGCCGCTGCGTTATTCGTATCTGAGCGCTTCGATCGGATTGAGGTTGGCAGCTTTCCGCGCGGGGTACCACCCGAAGAAAATCCCGATGATAGCAGCGAACGTGAACGCCAAAGCGATCGATTCGGGAGATATAATGATCGGCCATTTCTGCAGATTGGAGACGAACTCCGAAGTCAGCACGCCGATGACAATTCCCATCAGTCCTCCCGCGAAACTCAATGTAAGTGCCTCGATGAGGAACTGTGTCAGCACGTCGCCGCCCCGTGCACCGACTGCCATCCTGATGCCGATTTCCCGCGTGCGCTCGGTAACCGAAACCAGCATGATATTCATTATCCCGATGCCGCCGACTATCAGGGATATCCCCGCTATGCTCGCCAGCAGCAACGTCATAGTCTTCGTGGTTGCGTCTGCGGTACTTGCAATTTCGGTCTGCGTCCTGACGGTAAAATCGTTTGGATCCCAAGGTCGCAGTTGGTGTCTGTCTCTTAGCAGTTGCGTGATCTCTTCCCCCGCGGCAGGCACCGCTGCCGACGATATGGCAGACGCAAATATCGCACCGGCATAAATTGTGCCCTGGAGTTTCTTCTGCACGGTCGAGAATGGCGCGATCACGATGTCGTCCTGATCGTCGCCGTTCGAGTTCTGTCCTTTCGGCGCAAGGACGCCGACTATTTTGAACGGGAGATTCCGGATCTGGATAGTTTCTCCCAACGGCACGCTTCCCTCGCCGAAAAGATTCGTCGCAACCGTTTGCCCCACAAGACATACCTTGGCTGCGTCTCTTTCGTCCTGGTCCGTGAAGTAGCTGCCGCTGGAGACCGGCCAATTTCTTATCTTCTCATAATTCGGGTAAGCGCCGAAGACATTAGTTCGCCAGTTCTCGGTCCCGGCGATGATTTGGGTTACGACCCGCGTGATCGGAGTGACATATTCGACAGCGGGACATTGTTCGCGGATCGCAGTGACGTCGCTTTCCTTCAGGCGAGAAGTCGTACCTGCCTGGTAATGCACTCCTCCCTGCGTCGAAGCAAATGGGAAAACGATCAGCATATTTGTACCCAGGCCGGCAATCTGTTGTTTCACCGCGTTGCTCGCACCTTCTCCGATCGCGAGCATGGCAATCACAGCTGCGACACCGATTATTATTCCTAACATGGTCAGGAAGGAACGGAGTTTGTTCCTTCCGAGCGACCGGTATGAAATCTTGATGATGTTAATGATGTTCATAACTCTATCTCATCCACCAGAACCGGGATCTTTGAAAGTTCTTCTGTCGCGATTTTTCTATCTTCTACCGAAACCATCTTGTTGATCTTTCCGTCCTTGAAGACGACATTTCTATCGGCAAACTGCGCAATATCCGTTTCGTGCGTCACCAAAACCACAGTTATTCCACGCTCATTGAGTTTCTGAAATATCTCCATGACTTCCACGCTCGTCCGGGTATCGAGGTTCCCCGTCGGTTCATCGGCAAGGATAACGACCGGATCATTTACGAGCGAACGGGCAATGGCCACGCGCTGCTGCTGACCACCCGATAGCTGGCTTGAGTAATGTTCCGCACGGTCGGCAAGACCCACCGCGTTCAACGCATCCATGGCTTTTTCTCTTCGCTGCAACGATGAAAGCTTGTTCGAATAAAGAAGGGGGAGCTCCACGTTCTCAACTGCGGTTGTTCTGGGCAACAGGTTGAAGGCCTGAAATACAAATCCAAGTTTGAGGTTTCTCAGACGCGCAAGTTCGTCACGGTCCATTTTGGCGACTTCCACTCCGTCGAGGAAGTACTCTCCACTGGTCGGGGTGTCTAGGCATCCGACTATGTTCATGAAGGTTGATTTGCCGGAGCCGCTCGCGCCCATTATCGCCACGAACTCCCGGGAGTTCACATCCAAATTGATGCCACGCAGCGCATGCACTTCAAAGTCTCCCATCTTGTAGACTTTGACGAGATGTTTCGTGGAGATGATCGGCTGTGACATCGGATCAGAACCTCCTCTGCTGCATGAACGGATTGTTCTGCCGTCCGCCGGATTGAGTGAGTGAGCCGATGACAACCTGTTGACCTGCGTTAAGATCGCCTGCTACTTCCGTATTTGTTCCATCCGAAAGTCCGATCCTGACCCGCACCGGCTTTATCTGTTTTCCGTCAAGGACCCATAGTCTGAAATAACTTCCCGGACTCAATTCCCTGTTTTGAAGCGACTGGGCACTTCCCTGGCCGGCTCCCTGGTATCCGCCAGCCTGACCAGACGCCTGGTTGCCTCCGTCAGCTTTTCGCCGCTGTTCGATCTTCTGTTTCACGGAATCAGGCAGGGCATTCATCATACCGGTGACGTATTGGCGGGGCGGCACGAATCTGAGCGCGGTCGTCGGAACTTTCAACACATCCTTGGCTTCTGCGATCTGAATAGTAAGGTTGGCTGTCATGCCGGGCATCAGCTTCAGGTCGGGATTGGGCACGTCGATAATCACGGTGTACTCGACAACATTCTGAACCACGGTAGGCTGGAGCCTTATCTGGATCACTCGCCCACTAAAAGTATCGTTAGGATATGCGTCGACAGTGAACGAGACAGGTTGCCCGACTTTCACGCTTCCAATATCGCCTTCGTCCACCGAAGCCTGAATCTGCATGTCTGAAAGACTGTTTGCTATAGTAAACAGTGTCGGGGTATTGAAGCTCGAGGCAACTGTCTGCCCCAAGTCGACGTTTCTTGAGATCACGACACCGCTTATCGGAGACTTGATGGTCGCGTAGCTCAAATTTATTTTTGCCTGGTCAAGGGCCGTTTGTGCCTGCACGACATCCGCCTGCGCGGTCTGATAGCCTGAGAGCGCAGTGTCATAGTCCGACTGGGAATCGAGATTGCGTTGGAAAAGCTGTTTCACACGGTCAAAAGTTCTTTTCGCCTGTTCTTCCGCGACCTTACTTTTCCGAAGATTTGCCTCAGCCTGCTCAACGCTCGCCCACAGAAACGTGGTGTCGAGTTTTGCCACGACCTGGCCCTGTCTCACATGTGAGTTCCAATCGGCGTACAGCTTGGCAATCGTGCCCGAAACCTGGGTTCCGACCTGCACTGTAGTGTCCGCGGCCAGCGTGCCTGTGGCAGTGACGACCACATCAAGATTGCCCTTTGTTACCGGAAGTGTGAGCCACTGTTGGCTGTCGGATTTGCTGCTGGACGTGAAGAACACGATCACTCCAGCCACGACGACAACGAGAATTGCGATCGTAATAAGCCTTTTCTTTTTCATACTCTTTCTCTTGTTTTCACTTTATCACCCCCATTGCCCGTTCAAGCTGCGCATATGAGACGTTGTAATCATAAAGCGATTGGATGTAGGTTATCCGGGCGTTGGCAAGGGCGACTTGAGCGTCGGTAGTCTGCAGCGCGCTGCCGGTCCCTGAATTGTACTCTCCCACCGCCAGACGTAATGCCTCTTCCGCTTGCTGCACCAGCTTCCTCGAAGCCTGAATTCTCTGGGTCGCCTCCTGCAGGGCGAACTCTTGCTGCTGAACATCGAGATACAACGTTTGCATAACTAAATCGTTAGACGCTTCCGCACTCTTAAGGTTTGCCTTTGCTTGGTCGATACCCGCGTCGAGAGCGAAACCCTGAAAAATCGGAAGAGAAAGAGTGACACCGATATTCCAGCCGCTATAAAGGGGCGTCGGAGCAAGTCCCCGCCAGTTGTATGAGCCTGAAGCGCTGATGTTCGGCAAATTAGCGGTCCAGGCAGAGGTAAGAAGCGCTTTGTTTGCCTGCACTTGCGCCTGACTCGCCAGCAATTCGGGTCGGCTGTTTATGGCGGTCTCCATAGCCGCTTCCATGCTTATGTCTACATGGGCAACATCGAGAATATCTCTCAAAGCAAAACTATCGGGAAGCTTCCGCCCGATCACATTCTCCAATTGGATCCGGGCGAGCTTTATGTTGTTGTCAGCCTGGATCAAGTTTACGTTTGCGTTTGCGACGGTAACTTCGGCATTGACGACGTCGTACTGGGGAACCGTCCCGGCCCTGTAGAAGGCCTGAGCCTGGTGCAGATGATCTTCCGCCTGGAGAACCGTCTCAGTGTCGACTTCCCTGACACGGACAGCCGCGAGGTAGCTGTAGTAGGCAACATAAGTGTTTACGATTATATCTTCCCTGGTCGCCCTCAAATCCTGTCCGCTGGCACGCACGAGATCGGACGACGCCGAGAGCCGGGTGTACGTCTTGCCGAAATCGAATATCAGCTGCTGTGCCTGAAGGCCGGCAGTATAGCTGTCAAAACTCCCGCTCCGCACAATATTCCCGAGCAGAAAAGTGCCGCCGTTTCTCGTCACCCCGGCCGTCCCGCTTATCTGCGGAAACAAAACTGACCGTGTAAGCTTCAAATTTGACTGGGCCGATTCCAGTCCACCTTCGGATACGCGGATTTCCGGATTATATTTCAAAGCAGTCTGAATGCATTGTTCCAGCGTTAAGGTATCGGCCGGCTCTGCCGCGCCCTCCGTTACCGGAAGCGCCTGCGCCGCCAAGATTCCCGGAACGAGCAATAGGAAAAGGATATACTTCTTCATAGTCTCCATCATATGATTGTGATTATAGACGGTATTTGGCGAGAGAAGTTCGGTTTTACAGCTTGTAGCCGATCTTCCTCAGAAAATCATGACGTGCCTGCCTGTCGGACTCAGACTCGATCCCTCTGCTCTTGATCCCGTCGACAACGCCGAGAATCCCACGGCCCTGCTCCGTTTCTGCTATGATTACTTCGACCGAATTCCCCGTAGCGCAGTATATGCTTGCAACCTCCGGGATAGCCTTGACCGCGTTGAGAATGTTGACCGGGAAACCCTCTCTCATAAAAATTATAAACGAATGCCCGGCAGAAATCTCCAGCGCGCGCCTGGTTGCCAGGTCGGTCAGTTCTTCATCGTTCCCGCTGAATCTCACAAGTGCGGGTCCCGACGATTCGCAAAAGGCAATCCCGAATTTCATCTGCGGCACGGTCTGTACGACCGCTTCATGCAGATCTTCGACAGTCTTTATGAAATGGGACTGACCGAGAATAAGGTTTACATCCTCAGGCTTATCGATCTTCACGACTTTGAGTTCCATGCGATCCTCCTTTTCCAGTTTGAATCATCTTCTCTTTTCGAGCGACCGTATTTCAACGCGCACTCCAATTCCCGGCAACCTGGCTCACATACACCAGTCGCCCGCCAACAATGGTTGCAAGAATGTGGTCATCCGGTATCCTTTCCGCCGGTATTTTGTTCAAATCATTTTGCAAAATGGTGAAGTCGGCGACCATGCCTGTCATAATCTTCCCTTTTTCTTTTTCCTGAAAGGCCCCGTACGCAGGCCAGACTGTAAACGCCTTAATGGCATTCGCAAGTGTCATCCGCTGGTCTGCGAAGAACCCGCCATCATAATCGGAACTGTCTTTAGCGGCATCCGGAGTCAACTCGAAATACTTTTCGGCGTCGGAAAAAGACCGCGGCAATCCATTCACATCTCGCCGCGTGACGGCCGCGTAGATTCCGAGTCTTGGATCCGGACTTTGCCCGGGGAAACCCGACCCTCCGACTATCATGTCACCTCCATCCAGCAGCGACCGCCAGGGAAAGGCACGCTTCACCCTGTCGGGTCCCAGTCGCGACTCGATCCAGTACATATCTGACAGGCATTGCACCGGCTGCATGGAAGGAATGACGTTGAGCATCTTGAATCTCGGGATGTCGTCCCCCATCATGACCTCGGCGGCTTCAATGCGCAATCTTGGATCGGCGACGTCGGCCGCCTTCAGCGCCTCTTCATATGCATCGAGCACGACATGGACTGCCCTGTCACCGTGTGCTTCGGTGCATACCTGGAATCCGGATGAGACCGAGGCGATGGTCAGGTTCTCGAGATCCTTCTCACCGAACAGCGTTGCCCCGTATTGACCCGGCGCATCGGAGTATTCCCTCACCATGGCTGCTTCGCGGGGGCCGAGCCCTCCATCCATATCGACTCTTACAGATCTCATGGTGAAGCGGTCTTTATAATCCACTATTCTTCCGGCTTTCAATATACCGGGCAGGGTGCTGTCGTCGCCATCGTACATCGCGTAAATCCGAATCCTCAGTTTCCCCTTGTCTGCGAGCGACCGGTATGCGTTCAGTGTGCGCTTGTCGATCCCAACATCCTGAACTTCGGTGATGCCGTATCGTGCGCACGTGTCCGAGGCGAGAACTATCGCGTCCTCAATTTCATTTTCAGAAGGCGGCGGTATTTGTCTCGTCACAAGCCCGATAGCAGATCCCTCAAGTATACCGGTGGGATTTCCTTTTGAGTCGACCAGGATACGGCCGCCTTCGGGCGCTTTCGTACCCCGGGTTATGCCTGCCAGCCGGAGCACTTTCCCGTTCACCCAAATTGACTGTCCATCGGCTCCCGCAAGGAACACTAAGTTGTTTGGCGCCGCTCTATCAAGCATGCCCGCGACACCGGAAATATTCGTCCGCCAGGCCCCGGCATTCCACCCGCTTCCCCTTATCCACGTTCCGGGATTCGTTCTCGCCGCTGCTTCTTCCACGCGATCTGCCACTTGTTGCGGTGAACGCGTACCCGAGAGGTCTATTGTCTGCAGACTCATCCCAAGTTGCAGCATATGTCCATGTCCGTCTATCAGGCCAGGAAGGACACAGGCCCTCCGAAGGTCTATTGTGACTTTTCCCTTAAACCGCGAAGACACACCCTCACACGACCCAACCCCGACGATCATTCCTTTATCAACGGCAACTGCTTCTGCCAGCGGGAAGTTCGGATCCATCGTCTGGAATTCCCCATCGGTGAGTACGAGATCCACCTTCGATTTTTGGCTTGAGCAGGAAGCGAGCAGCATTGCGAGGATGGCGACAATTGCAGGTTTTGTATTCCTCATTTGGTCCTCATCATCTGGTCCGCTGCAATTTACAAAACGCATGAGCAAATCCCCACGACTAAGATCGCAATTGAGAAATTCAGACTGCACAAGTATATTCCTTCGTGATGTCCTCACTACCAGATGCTACCTTTCAACCAACCAGCGAAGGAGATATTCCATGGACCACGCGATGACCACGACCACATTCGAACTCACAGGATACAAAGTCGTCAAACAACACGGTGTCGTAAGAGGTATCACTGTGAGATCGAGATCTGTCTTCGGTACGATTGGAGGCTCGCTGCAAACTCTTTTCGGGGGAAACATTTCGCTCTTCACCGAACTTTGCGAAAAAAGCCGCGAGGAAGCGTTCGACATGATGATAGACCACGCCGAGCAGCTCGGTGCAAACGCGGTCATAGGAGTGCGGTACGACGCCACCGAATTGTTGAACGGCGTCACTGAAGTCCTATGCTACGGTACGGCGGTGACGGCAGCGCACACTTGATTTCTCCAAAAATCATCTGAAATAGCTGAAGGCGATTGTGCCCGGTCACTAAGGGCTCCCGCTCCACAGGTTGCATTTCTCTCTTCGTGAAGCTTTGTTAAATTGGAGCGCATCCGAAAGGCAATAATTCTATTGTCATTCACAAGTTTTCGGATTTCCCTCACAAAACCACAAGGTTAAGTTATGAACGACTCAAAAGGTAAGGTCAGCTTCTTCGAAAATGTAAACCGCAATTTCGACAGGGCTGCACAATTTACGAGCCACCCAAAAGGTTTGCTCGAACAGATCAAAGGCTGCAACAGCGTTTATTCGTTTCAATTCCCGGTCCGCACTTCCAGGGGGCTTGAGGTCATGCGCGGCTGGCGTGTGGAACACAGTTATCACAAACTCCCGGTCAAAGGAGGAATAAGGTATTCCGAGTTCGTCGACGAGGACGAGGTAAAAGCCCTTGCCGCGCTGATGACTTACAAGTGCGCTGTAGTAGATGTGCCGTTCGGTGGAGCAAAGGGTGCGATCAAGTTCAATCCCAAAAACTATTCTGTAACGGACATTGAGATTATCACGCGGCGCTATACTTCGGAGTTGATCAGGAAAAACTACATCGGGCCAGGTGTAGATGTTCCCGCACCGGATTATGGCTCCGGTCCGCGAGAGATGGCGTGGATCGCGGATACCTATGCCACGTTCAATCCTGGAAAGATCGATGCACTGGCGTGCGTGACAGGAAAGCCGGTCGCGGAAGGCGGAGTGCGGGGCAGAACCGAGGCGACCGGGAGAGGGATTTTCTACGGTCTGCAAGAGGCCTGCAACAACGTCGAGGATATGAAGAAGCTCGGATTAACCCGCGGCCTTCTTGGCAAACGAATCATCGTCCAGGGACTCGGAAACGTCGGATACTATGCTGCAAAGTTCTGTCAGGACGGCGGCGGAGTAATCGTTGCTCTCGCGGAATACGAGGGCGCTATTTACAATTTGAATGGTCTGGATGTCGATGCCGTCGTCAAACACCGGAAGGAAACCGGCTCGATCCTGAAATTTCCGGGTGCAAAGGACATAACACATTCAGCCGAAGCACTAGAGCTTGATTGCGACATCCTTATTCCCGCGGCGCTTGAAGAGCAGATCACGGAAGAGAACGCTCCTCGGATCAAAGCAAAAATAATCGGTGAGGGAGCGAACGGCCCGACAACTGTGGCCGCTGAAGAGATACTGCTGAAGAAAGGCGTGATGGTGATCCCCGATATGTATCTTAACGCCGGCGGGGTCACGGTTTCGTACTTCGAGTGGCTGAAGAACCTGTCGCATGTACGATTCGGGAGAATGGATAAACGGTTCGAACATTCCGCATTCGATAAGATTCTACAGGCGGTCGAGCAATCGACAGGCAGGTCGTTCTCAGACGATCAACGAGATACGATTACAAAGGGAGCGGATGAAATCGACCTTGTCAATTCCGGGCTTGAGGAAACCATGACTACCTCATACAACCAGATACGGGATCTATTCAAGAGCAACGGAAAGATCCCGGATCTCAGGACGGCAGCCTTCCTGAACGCCATTGACAAAATCGCCACGGCATACATAGAACTCGGAATTTTTCCGTAAGCCCGGCGACACATCAGAAAGTATCAAATTAAAAGGAGTGCATGAAGATGAGTCTCGTGCACTCCTTTTTAATTACCACCGGAGTGAAGAACCGAATTATCGAGCGACAAACCGACTGACGCCGCCTCCGGCTAAAAAGGTCTAGTGATCTGAATGCCAAAAGTCGGAGACTCACTTATATCGGTTCTCCATGCAAGGTAGATCCTGAAACTGCCGGAACCGTTCCCGAGTCCGATTCCAAAATCGGATTTGAAGTCTTTTGAATTAATCAAGTTCCAGCCGCTTGAAAGCGCGGCCGCACCGGCGTCCTTTACCTGCCCGATGTCGCCGAAAAGGATTAAAGTCACCGTATTGATCGGGAAGAAATTTGAATGCCGGAACAGCAACGGGTTGAACAACATCTCTGCGTTAAACAGGATAAGCCTGTTGCCGGAAAACTCCTTGTACGGGAATGCATTCAAAGTATTGAACCCGCCTATCTGGTAGGATCGCTGCGGCGGCAGGACTCCTCCCGACGTTCCGGCCTTCAGTCTCATGTTCAGTTGAAGTCCTCTGAAGAGAGGCTGATAGCGGACCACGCTTGCCGTAAGCATCCGGAAGTCAGAGACACCGCTGACGGTGGTCTCTCCCCGGAGTTCTGCCATCCAACCCGTCCGCCTTGTATCGCCGGAGAATCCCCGGTGCTGCAAATCGACTACTACGCTTCTAATCCATCCCTCTTTAACCGGGGGGTTGGGGCGAAACGATTTATCTCCACCGAAAATAGACCAGTTTGTGTTTTTCGAGAGCGAAGAGTATTTGTCGATATCGAAACTGAGTGTGATCCTGGAGTTCATCCTGTAGTACTGGGCCACGTGGAACGACATGCCGTCCCTCGAGAAATAGTCCATGAAATCTTCCTTCGCCAGGACTGAGTACAGCAGGTTTTCCTTCGGGCCGATGATCCAGTCGTCTTTCGAATCGGTAAGTGAGTGGCCCTCCAACCCTACTTCAAACCTGTTTTCGTTCCCGAACCATTTGTCGAGTCCGATCTGATATCTCCATCTGTGAAGCGCGAAAGCGTAGCCCACAAAACCATACGGAGAAAAATCCTCAGCGCCGCTCCAGAAATACTCTTTCTCCTGGCCAAGCCCCAGGAAAAGGCCCTCGACCCTGTTGTAATTGAGCGCTATTTTCTCGAAAAGAAAATCATGATCCTGCCATATGTCCGGGTTCTCGGTAAGATGCAGTCTCCTGGTGATACTTCGTCTTGCCTCCAGCTCGCCGCTGCCCCGCTCGATAACGCTCCCCTCGACGGTGGCGTCTCTACTGACATGTACCTTCCCGTTGACTGCGACAACATCCCCCGTAACTGTGGCACTCTTTCGTACGTACGCATCACCATTTACGACGATTATGCTTCCTTTAAGTGTCCCGTGTATGAAAGCATCTCCATTCAAAACTTTGATATCTTTTCTTACGACTTCGTCCTCATAAAGGGTGTAATCGCCATTATACACATTGGCGTCCTGGACATCGTAAATATCGGCGGCATCGTCAGCGATGCTTGCGGCGTTTCTTGTCAGCTGTTTGATCTGTTCCGCGACCGACGTAAGTGACTGGGAAAGCTTATCCAGCTCCATCCGGTCTGCCGCGCTGAATTCACGTGTAGAGTCGGTCCTCTGCTTGAGTAAAAAATATGAATGCTCGAGGTTCTTCATTTCATGTTTCAAAGAGTCTATCAATCCACCCTGACCCGCATGACTTGAATCGCCCTCCTGAGCCGCTGCGGTCGACGCCGTTGCAAGCGAACAGCACACCAGGAGAAATGAAAGCAAGAATTTCATTTTAAAAGCTCCTTTTCCCAAGGAATCTACGAAAAAGCGGCGAATTGTTACAGTTGATTAGTTGAGGCGGGGCGGCTCTTCCGCTGTCGACTCCAGAGGATAGAAATTGAGACCCGGAAGATATTCAAGCGCACCGTGGTAGTATGCAAGCTCAAAATATTGTTTCATACCGGCGACTTCCTCTTCCCCAAGATTGAACTGGACATTCTCAGTCAGGTATGACCTGACCAGATTGAAATCCGCGTTGTACTCTTCAGCAGCCGCTCTGCATACGGCATCGATATTGTCCAATCCGAGATTCTTCGAGGAAATTATCGCCTGTGTATCGTCCAGAGTGATCGCTCCTGATCTTCCGGCCCACACTGCGAAAACGAAGGGCAAACCGGTCATATCCAGCCATTCTTCTGCGAGGTCGATATAATTAACGTCAGTCGAACGGGTTTTGAAAAGGGCCGTGTCCCCGATTACAAGAGCTGCATCAGCAGATGCCAGCATTTTCTTGATATCCGGATTCGCCGCGATGAACTCCGGCTTGATCTCATATTTCTCGGCAAGTATGATTTTTGTCAGTACGACTGAAGTCATGGAACTGATATCGAGCGCGACTGTCCGTATGCTCTTAAGGTCCTTATTGAAATAAAGCCTTATGCTGTTCACCGGGCCGTGAGCGATGATCCCACATTCCGGCACGATCTTCAGTGAAGGGCTGTTCTTGGCGTAGGCAATGCTGGGTATGAGCGCGACGTCCAGGTTTCCAGCATTCAGTTGGACCGCAAGAGACGAAGGGATAGCTTTGATCAGCTCGAAATTGTGAGGGAAAAGATTCCTTTCAATCCCATAGATCAGTGGTTTAGTGTTAAGAAAGCTTACTGCCCCGAGTTTTTTCTTTCTGGAAAGACTTTTTGGATCCGACATTTTCAACACCTGTTCATTGCCCGGCTTTTGGCTCAGGCAAAACTCTCTAATGTATTGTAC
The DNA here is from genome assembly GCA_021796055.1 of Bacteroidota bacterium. Next base: position 4,996 of record JAJYOS010000024.1, on the reverse strand, counting down.
AGCGCATCGCGTTCGATCGGGATTCTTCCCGCATCCTTTATCAATTTCACAAGCTGCCGCTTCGTCAACGATGTTTCAGTGGACGCACCGGCCATGCGGAAAACCCGCTCGTCCCGTACCGTTCCGTCGAGATCGTCGGCCCCGAAGCCGAGGCTGACCTGGGCTACTTTCGGTCCCATTGAAATCCAGTACGCCTTGATGTGCGGGAAATTATCCAGCATCAGCCTGCTGACCGCTATGCTCTTCAGGTTATCCACACCGGTCGCCCATTGCGTAGAGTCTTCCACGTGCGGATGGTAAGCCAGAGGAATGAACGCGAAGAAACCCATCGTCTCATCCTGGACTTCACGGAGGCGGATGAGGTGATCGACTCTCTCTTCGATCTTTTCCATATGCCCGTAGAGCATGGTGGCATTGGATGGGATCCCGAGCCTGTGTGCCGTCTTGATTACGCTTATCCACTCGTCCGCGCCGATTTTGTCGGCGAACATTTTTGCGCGGACGCGCTCGCTGAATATTTCCGCGCCGCCTCCCGGCATCGCATCCAGACCCGCCGCCTTGAAATCGAGAAGCACTCTCTCAACCGTAAATCCGTACAGTCGCGCGAAGAAATCTATCTCCACGGCGGTAAAGGCCTTTATGTGTATCCTCGGGTCGATCTTTTTTATGCCGCGTAGAAGGTCAAGATAATAGTCGTACGAGAGCCCCTGATGGAGGCCGCCGACCATGTGCATCTCTGTGATGTTATCCTTATCGCTCGCGACAGTGTTGAAGATCTCCTCGAGACTCATGAGGAATGCCCCTTCCTGGCCTTCCTTCCGGTAGAAGGAGCAGAACTTGCAGTCGAGCTCGCAGATATTCGTATAGTTCAGGTAGTAGTTCTTCACGAAATAAGTATTGGAGCCGTTGATCTTTTCCCGAACCATGTTTGCCAGATAACCGAGACCGAGAAGGTTGTTCGTATTATAGAGCCTCAGGCCATCGTCGCGGGTCAGCCTTTCACCGGTCCTGACCTTCTCGAAGATGTCCTCCAGTCCGGCGAATGCGTCCATGTCACGCAATTCCAGCATCTCGCCCGCGACCGGTCGTCCGATGGTCGTCAAATTCGATCCGCTCTCGCGGGATCCGTTTGACTGAATCACTTTCCCTCCCGATGGTTAGGTGGTCTTCTGACGCACTGCCTTGCTTGCCAGATCTCTCAAATAGAAAAGTTTCGCGCGCCTTACCTTTCCGCCGCGAACCATTTCTATCTTGGCGATGCGTGGGGAGTGAACGGGAAAAATTCTCTCAACTCCGACGCCGTTGGAAATCTTGCGGACGGTGAAGGTTTCTTTCAACCCGGCTCCGCGCCGGCTGATCACAATCCCTTCAAAATCCTGAATACGTTCCTTGTCACCTTCGATGACACGAAAGTGGACATTCACGGTGTCTCCGGGTTTAAACGGAGGCAGGTCGGTTTTGAGATGCGCTGCTTCAACTAAAGATATCTTGTTCATTTTTTGTTCTCCATGTTCTCGTTCTTTTGAGCCCGTGTTATATCTGCACCAGGGTCAGATAAAAATTTTTCCATTAAATCCGGCCTTCGCTTTGAAGTCCTTTCAATACTCTTCTCTTCGCGCCATTTCCTCACCTCTTCGTGGTCACCTGCGAGAAGCACTTCCGGCACTTTCATCCCTCTAAAATCTGCGGGCCTGGTGTATTGGGGTGAATCGAGCAAGCCTGTCTGAAACGAGTCGTTCAGTGCGCTCTCGCTGTCTCCGAGCGCCCCCGGCAGAAGCCTGGCCACAGCATCGATCACATTGAGTGCGGCAATCTCTCCGCCCGTCAAGACATAATCTCCCACAGAAATTTCTCGGGTGACCAACCCCTGCCTGATGCGTTCATCGACGCCTTTGTAATGACCGCAAATCACGACAATATTTTCTTTCAACGAAAGCTCATTGGCAATTGCCTGTGTGAAGGTCTCCCCGTCCGCAGTCAGGAGAACGACGTCGTTATACGTCCGCTCGGCTAGAAGCGTCTCGACAGCCTCGAAGACCGGTTCGGGTTTTAAAACCATCCCGGCACCTCCGCCGTACGGAGAATCGTCCACCGTCTTGTGTTTATCGTGGGCAAAATCCCTCAGGTCGTGCAAAACGATCTCGAGCACGTTCCTTTCCTGCGCCTTCTTCAACATGCTCTCATTAAGCGGGCTCACCAGCATCTTCGGAAATGCGGTCACCACATCAATTCTCACGGACATGCCTCTGCGATTTGGACATCGTATCTTCGATTATCCCCTCGATCAGTTCAACAGTAATTTCTCTCGACACTTCATCGATTCCTTTGATGAACGCGCTCACAAAAGGAAGATCAAATTCAAAACCGTTATCCATTCTTATCGTAAGGACATTTTGCCTGGAATTCGATAACAAGTCCGCGACAACGCCTATTTTCTCACCAGCGAGGTTTTTCAATGTCATCCCGATGAGCGAATCGACAAAATATGCTCCTTCCGGCGGGACAGCTCTTTCAGACTCGGGGACGAGGAGCTCTGCACCCAGGAACGCCTCGGCACCCTCATAAGAATCGACGCCTTTCAATTTAATAACAGCATAGTCGTTCACAGATTCACTCTTTTCAATTTCCATTTTCACCGCTTCGACCGAGTTCCTTTTCCGGACAAAGGCGTTCTCGAGCTTTGAGAAGCGTTCCGGGATGTCGCTCATAGACTCGACTTTCAGATCGCCCTTGTTTCCGCGGACTTTCCTCACAACACCTATAAGCACAAGCTCGTCCATTCTCACTTTCCTTGCGACAAGTCCTCCCTTTTCCGAGGGGGTCACGGGCAAAACGCCTCCCTTCGGACCGGAGCAGTAAGCTTGCTGCCAAACCAACGGCGCGGGGAATTACCTGTCGATGATTTCTAAGATCGCGCGTTTGCCTTCTCGCGCAGCGACGGCGCTCAACAGAGTTCTGATCGCGTTGGCGGTCCGCCCTTTACGGCCGATCACTTTTCCGACATCCTCCGGGTCAACCTTGAGCTGGAAGACCACCTTATTGGCCTCTTTCTCCTCCTGAGTCAATTGAACGCTATCAGGTTTGTCCACCAGTCTCCTTACCACGTAATCGACGAAGTCATTCATTGCGGACCTCCTTTTCCTGCTCGGCTCGTCGCGTCGTCGGAGACGGGGAGGCGAGCCGGGTTTCTCCTGAGCCTGATAACCTTCCGTCCACCGGACATGGACGGACTGTATCTAGTTCCTTTCCCGAGAGAGACGGGAGAAGGATAGTTGAAGATCTGCCGTTGTCAAGCCTTCGCTCCCCCTTGCCGGCAGGGAACGATGGATGATGCGGCAACGCGCGCTGCAACTATACTCAAAGCTCATCGGGACAAACTCAAGCAGGCTGTTCGGTCGTCGGTCCCGGCTGAGCGGCAGCCTCGGCCGCGGGAGCAGATTCGGTAGCTTTCTTCGCTTTCTTCGAAGCTCTGCGTCTTTGCTTTCGTTCCGCATCGCGCGCGAGCTTAGCGTCCTGTCCCGTTTGCCATTCGGCCAACTTCTGCGCTAAGGCAGATTCGTCCAAACCTTTCTTCGTCAAATACCATTTGTACCACAGACCCGATTTACGAAGCAGGCTGCGAACGGTATCGGTTGGCAAAGCACCGCGCTTCAACCACTTGAACGCCTTCTGCTCGTTGAACTTGATCTCAGCCGGGTTTCTCAACGGATTGTAAGTCCCGACAGTCTCGAGAAAACGCCCGTCACGAGGCGAACGCGAGTCCGCCGCCACGACTTTATAAGATGGTTGATTCTTTCGTCCTGTCTTTCGTAGTCTCAGTCTTACCGCCAAATTATCCTCCACATTTTAAAGGGGGAAACGCATGTTCGCCAGAGAAGCCTTTCCAAACTTTCCTTTGGAAAGAGTCTTAAACATCCGCTGCATTTCCGAAAATTGTTTCAAAAGTCTGTTAATTTCCTGAACCGTCGTGCCGCTTCCGGCCGCGATTCTTTTCCGCCGCCTTCCATCTATGATGTTGGGCCTCTCTCTTTCCGAAATTGTCATCGAGCTAATCATTGCCTCTATCCTTACGAGTGCTTTATCGTCTACCGAAGCGTTGCGTACCGCACCCGACATTCCCGGAATCATGGAAAGCACATCTTTCAAAGGGCCCATCTTCTTGATCTGTTTCAGCTGATCCCTGAAATCTTCAAGCGTGAGCTCGTTCCTTCTCAGCCGCTGTTCAAGTTTCTCGGCTTTTTTCTCGTCAACCTGTTCCTGGACCTTCTCTACGAAGGATACGACATCACCCATGCCGAGTATTCTCGAGGCCATCCTGTCGGGGTGAAACACCTCGAGTTGATCGAGCTTCTCGCCGAGGCTCACAAACTTTATAGGCTTTTCCACGACCGATCTGACCGAAAGCGCCGCACCGCCTCTGGCATCGCCGTCGAGCTTCGTCAGCACGACACCGTTGAAGTTCAACCTTCTGTTGAATTCCTGCGCCGTGTTCACGGCATCCTGGCCGGTCATCGAGTCGACGACGAAGAGAATCTGGTGCGGCCTGACGGCGCTTTTAACGGCCTCCGCTTCGCGCATCATCTCTTCGTCGATATGAAGTCTTCCCGCCGTGTCGATGATGGCAATGTCGCGTGCATTTTTTCTTGCGTAGTCTACAGACCTCGAGGCTATCTCCGCGGCGGAAGCATTGCGATCGAGATAGACCGGGATGCTTATCTGTTGACCTAACATTTCAAGCTGATCGATTGCGGCAGGCCTGTGAATGTCACACGCGACGAGGAGAGGGTACCGACCCTTAGCTTTGAGATGGTTCGCCAGTTTCGCCGCAAAAGTTGTCTTGCCGGAGCCTTGAAGCCCGGCAATCATGATGACATTCGGAATGTCTTCTGTCAGCTCCAGCTCACTTGTCGAACTACCGAGCAGCTGCACCAATTCATCGTAGACAATCTTGACAAATACCTGACCGGGGTTGAGGCTCTTTACGACTTCCTTGCCG